>JAFXNY010000078.1 GCA_017529165.1 Clostridia bacterium | reverse complement strand
TAGATTTAGGGGTGGATGCGGCAATAGAAATCACAGCCAGCCACCATCCGTTTGATAGAAACGGCATAAAAATATTTTTGCCGTCAGGCGGCCTTGGGGGTAGTTTTGTATCCGAGATTCTCTCAATTGCGACAGATAGTATGCGTGTAGAGGGAGTATCATCCGGAAGTATTGTTCCAACCAATTATATGAAAGATTATGCCAAAAGGCTTCGAAAACTAATAATTGACGGCGTAGGTAAAGGCGAAAAGCCACTCGCAGGCAAAAGAATAGTTGTTGATGCGGGAAATGGCGTTGGCGGGTTTTATGCTAACGATGTATTAAAACCACTCGGCGCTGATATTACGGGAAGCCGTTTTTTAGAGCCAGACGGTATGTTTCCTAATCACATACCTAACCCTGAAGACAAAACCGCTATGAAAAGTATATGTGATGCGGTAATCACCAATTCCGCAGACCTCGGAATAATTTTTGATACTGATGTTGACAGAGCGGGATGTGTAGGTGATGACGGTGTAGAAATCAATCGAAACCGTCTTATCGCTTTAGCAGCATATATTGCTATGGGCGGTAAAAAGGGTATGACGGTTGTAACCGATTCCGTTACCTCCGCAGGACTTAAAGATTATATTGAAAATACACTTGGCGGTAAGCATTACCGCTACCGCAGAGGATATTAGAATGTTATTGATAAAGCGGTTAAGCTTTGCGAGCAGGGCGTTGATTGCCCCCTTGCAATAGAAACATCCGGTCATGCGGCTCTTAAAGAGAATTACTTTTTGGATGACGGCGCATATCTCGCCACAAAAATTGTTATCGAAGTAGCATGTGGCACGGATATTACTGAGCTTTTAAGTCCGCTTAAAATGCCGGCAGACGAGCTTGAATGCCGAATAGGTATTCTCAATAAAGACTTTAAGCAATATGGTAACACAGTTATATCAGAGCTTGAAAAATACATAGTCCAAAATAGCAAATACACAGTTGCTGATGATAGCAGAGAGGGTATCCGTGTTTCAAACGAAAACGGATGGTTTTTACTGCGCCTTAGCGTTCACGACCCCGTAATGCCCCTTAATTTTGAGAGCGATACAAAATCGGGCATTAAGTATATGATATCTGACCTTAAACCATTCTTTTCAAGGTTTGATATGTTATCGCTTCCGGATATCCTTAAATAATTAAATACTGTGCACAATTTAATAATAATAAAAGAGAGTTTTCTGAATATTTTAACTAATTTTCAGAAAACTCTTGCATATTTATTCATTATATGGTATATTTATGCATATAAACTGCATAGAAAATCGGAGGCAAAGTTATGAGCAATAAGCAGTACAAAAAAATTGTTTTAGCATATTCGGGAGGCCTTGATACTTCTATAATTATACCGTGGCTTAAAGAGAACTACGGTAACCCCGAAATAATTGCCGTGTCGGGCAATGTGGGGCAGGCGAGCGAGCTTGAGGGGTTAGAAGAGAAAGCTATTAAAACGGGCGCTTCAAAAATATATATTGAAGATTTAACCGAAGAGTTTTTAACTGATTATGTATTTCCGTGCGTTCAGGCAGGTGCGAAATATGAAGAGTACCTTTTAGGTACCGCATTTGCCCGTCCGATAATTGCAAAAAGAATAGCTGAGATTGCAATAAAAGAGGGGGCAGATGCTATCTGCCACGGCTGTACCGGCAAAGGTAACGATCAGGTGCGTTTTGAACTCGGAATTAAAGCATTCTTGCCCAATATACCGATAATTGCCCCGTGGAGAGAATGGGATATTAAGTCAAGAAGCGAAGAAATTGATTATGCCGAGGCGCATAATATTCCGCTTAAAATAAACAGGGAAACCAACTATTCAAAGGATAAGAATATTTGGCATTTGTCTCACGAGGGGCTTGATCTTGAAGATCCTAAAAACGAACCGCTTTATAATAAAGAGGGCTTTTTGGAGATGGGCGTGTCTCCGGAAAATGCACCCGATGTGCCTACATATGTTAAAATACATTTTGAAAAAGGCGTGCCAACATCGGTTGACGGCGTAAATATGAACGCAACCGAGCTTGTAAGTAAATTAAACCAGCTTGGCGGTGCAAACGGTATAGGACTTCTCGATATCGTAGAGAATAGACTTGTAGGTATGAAATGCCGTGGTGTTTATGAAACTCCCGGCGGTGCGATTATTTATAAGGCTCACGAGATTCTTGAAACAATATGCCTTGATAAAGAAACATCACACTATAAAGCGCTTGTAGCTCAAAAGCTCGGAGAACTCGTATATAATGCCCAGTGGTTTACACCGCTTACAAAGGCAATTTTAAGCTTTGTAAAATCAACGCAGGAAACTGTTACAGGAGATGTTACACTTAAGCTATATAAGGGCAATATGATAAATGCCGGCGTGCAGTCGCCATATTCGCTTTACGATGCTGATATAGCTACTTTTGATGAGGACGATGTCTATGACCAGAAAGATTCGCAAGGATTTATTAACCTTTACGGATTACCTACAAAAGTAATAGCCAAAATGAAGAAAAATAACGGGTTGGATTTGTGATATTATGAGTAAGATTTGGGCCGGCAGAACAGACGGTAGCCTTAATAAAATTGCCGATGATTTCAATTCCTCAATTAGATTTGATTCACGGATGTATAAGGAAGATATAACGGGCAGTATGGCACATGCTTCAATGCTGGGCGCTTGCGGAATAATTACTAAAGCGGACGCCGATAAGATTATAGACGGTCTTGATAAAATACTTGCCGATATTGAAAGCGAAAAGCTTAAAATAGATGAAAGCGCAGAGGATATTCATACTTTTGTTGAGCAAACACTTACAGAGCGTATAGGCGATACGGGTAAAAAGCTTCATACAGCACGAAGCCGTAACGATCAGGTCGCTCTCGACTCCCGGTTATATCTTAAAAATGAAACGGCTTGCGTTAAGGGAAAACTTAAAGATTTGATTTCGGCAATATGCAGTAAAGCTGAAGAGTATAAATCTGTCGTTATGCCGGGCTATACGCATTTACAGCGTGCTCAACCGATTACTTTCGGTCATCATCTAATGGCATATTGTATGATGCTTTTGCGTGATATCGAAAGGATAACCGATGCCGAGAAAAGACTTTGCATATCTCCTATAGGCTCCTGCGCACTTGCCGGAACAACATATGATACGGACCGTAAGTTTGAGGCGCAAAAGCTCGGACTTTTAGAGCCCTGTGCTAACTCAATAGACGGTGTTTCCGATAGAGATTTTTGTATAGAGCTTTGTTCCTGCCTCTCGCTTATTATGGCGCATTTGTCAAGATTTTCGGAAGAAATAGTTTTATGGTCTTCGTGGGAATATAGATTTGTAGAACTTTCCAATGATTTTACTACCGGTTCTTCAATTATGCCTCAAAAGAAAAACCCCGATATGGCTGAGCTTGTAAGAGGCAAAACAGGCAGGGTGTATGGAGACTTAATAGCACTGCTTACAATGCTTAAAGGTTTGCCGCTGGCGTATAACAAGGATATGCAGGAGGATAAAGAAAGTATATTTGATGCATTTGATACCGTAAAGAATTGTCTTACTGTTTTTGCCGGTATGATAAACGGAATGAAAGCCAACACAGAAAAAATGCTGTCTGCCGCAAAAGAAGGCTTTATAAACGCAACAGACCTTGCAGATTACCTTACTAAAAGAGGTATGCCATTCAGAACGGCTTATAAGATTTCGGGCGAGATAGTATCTTTTTGTATAAAGACAGGGAAGACGCTCGATGAATTAACACTTGACGAGTACAAGCAGTTTTCCGATGTATTTGAAAACGACCTTTACAATGTAATTGACCTTAACACTTGCGTAAATGCAAGAAAGAGCTACGGCGGAACCTGCATAGAATCAGTAGAAAATCAGATTGAATATGTAAAAAGCAAATTATAGTTTTCAAAAAATACAGACTGTCTTACAAAACGCAAGGCAGTCTGTATTTTCGTTTAATCGGTAACGGCAAGATGCTCGTCTTGTGACCTGAAAAGCAAAGAAATACACCATATACCGGCAAGGGCGATTACAGTATAAACTATTCTGCTTAATAACATACCGCTTCCGCCAAATAACCATGCCACGAGGTCAAAACTGAAAAGACCTACAAGACCCCAGTTAAGGCAACCGATAATAGCAAGTACCAAACAGATTTTATCAAACATTATTTTCACCTCACTTAAAGGGAAAGCGCCGAAAAGCACTATGGTTTTTCGGCGCTTTCGTTAGATTAAAAACTGTTTAATCTTATTTCATACTGTTTTCGTAAGACTCGATCATCTTCTTAACCATCTGTCCGCCGATAGAACCAGCCTGCTTAGAGGTGAGATCGCCGTTATAGCCCTGCTTAAGATTTACACCAACTTCGTTGGCAGCTTCCATCTTAAAACGATTGAGAGCGTCTTTAGCTGCTGCATTTTTAGCCATTTCTTTTCACTCCTTACTTTTTATTGTTTCAAGCGTTTGCAAGTTTATTTTTTGAACTTATTACTTAAATATTAAAGGTAAATATTGTTGCAAACGACCTATATTGATAAATATTTAACGAACTTTTATAATTTTTAGTAAAAATTTGGAAAAACATTGACAAAACATTAACAAATCTATTGACATCTCCGTATGATGTATATATAATATCCTTGTTATGTTTTTTATGGAGGTATTTTTATGGCAAGAGTTTACAATTTTAGTGCAGGTCCTTCAATGTTACCTGAAGAGGTTTTGAAAACTGTGGCAGCAGAAATGCTTGAATATGGTTCAAGCGGTCAATCGGTAATGGAAATGTCGCACCGTTCAAAAGAGTATGATGCAATTATTAAGCAGGCGGAAGCTGATTTGCGTGATATAATGAACATCCCTGATAATTATGAAGTGTTATTTTTACAGGGTGGCGCTTCAACACAGTTTGCTATGGTTCCGCTTAATCTTATGAACAAGAATAAAAAGGCTGATTATATAATCACAGGTCAGTGGGCTAACAAGGCTTATAAAGAGGCGGCTCGTTACGGCAATGCCCGTGCTGTAGCGTCAAGTGCTGATAAGACATATTCTTATATACCTAAGACAACTGCGGCAGATTTCGACAAAGATGCCGATTATGTTCATATTTGTATGAATAACACCATTTACGGAACAAAGTTCCACGAGCTTCCCGATGTTGGTGATATTCCGCTTGTTGCTGATATTTCGAGTTGCATTCTTTCGGAGCCGATTGATGTTTCAAAGTTCGGAGTTCTTTATGCGGGAGCACAAAAGAATGTTGCCCCTGCCGGTGTAACTATTGTAATTATACGAAAAGATTTAATAGGCAACGCAATGGATATTACGCCTACAATGCTTAATTATCAAACACACTCTGATAACGGCTCAATGTTTAACAC
>JAFXNY010000077.1 GCA_017529165.1 Clostridia bacterium | reverse complement strand
GTTTGTAGTAATAAGCGGCAGATAAATGCCAAGCGCATTATATATCGGTTTAATGTACTTTTTAAGCACCATTTCAATAAGTTGAACAAGCGCCGCTATTACGAGAATGAATACAACCGTTTCAAGATACTCATAACGGGGGGAAAGCAAATAATGGTAGATAGGATATGTAACAGCTGATGCTACTACCATTACAAGCGTAACCGCTACGCTCATAGAAAATGCGGTGTTAAGCTTTTTGGAAACGCCGAGGAAGGGACAAATACCCAAAAACTTTGAAAGCACCATATTGTTTGTAAGTATTCCGGCAAGAAGGATAGAACAAATAAATGTAACCTTATTCATTTTCAGTTACCTCCTTGTCTGCTTTAGCATTTGAGCAAACACTTTTTGAAGGACAGCTCTCACAACCCAAATGCTCTACAGGCCTTTTGCCCCTCTTTTTAGCAATGCCGTTTGATATAGCAACCAAGATGCCGAACACGAAAAAGCCTCCTGGCGGTAGTAAGAATACTATCATAGGACTGATAAACTTTGAGGTTATCGGGAGTGAGAACAGTGTTCCTGCACCTAAAAGCTCACGGATAGCACCCATAATGGTGATAACCGCAGTAAAGCCGAGCCCCATACCGAGACCGTCAAGCAAACTCGGCAATATCGGATTTTTGGATGCAAAAGCTTCTGCACGCCCTAAAATAATACAGTTAACAACGATAAGTGGCAGGTAAATACCGAGAGCCGAGTCGAGTGAGGGTGTAAAAGCCTTTACAAGCATTTGAACAACGCTTACAAAGCCGGCGATTATTGTTATAAACGCAGGTATTCTTACCTTATCGGGAATAACATTACGCAGTGCCGCTATAACAACATTTGAGCATACAAGAACAAGTGTTGCCGCAAGCCCCATACCGATACCGTTTATGGCGGCAGTGGTAATAGCAAGCGTGGGGCAGGTGCCGAGCACCAAACGGAGAGTGGGGTTTTCTTTTAATAGACCGTTTGTAAAAGTCTTAAGATTATTATTCACTTACACTCGCCTCCGTTTCGGTTGTTATTCCTTTGCATATATCTAAAGCTTGATTAACAGCTTTTGTAACAGCACGGGAGGTAATCGTAGCCCCCGTTATTGCGTTGATTTCGGCTTTTTCGGTATTAGCTCCCGATTTTACAACCGTTATATTATTTGAAAGACCGCTAAACTGACCGTAAAACTCTTTCTTTGTAGCGTTTTGACCGAGCCCCGGTGTTTCGCCTGACACATCGAGTATTTCTACCGCTTTGACTGTGTTATCAGGCAATACAGCCGTCATAACCTTTACTTCTCCGCCGTAACCGTTTGCAGAGGTTATGAATATGTATCCTATAATTTTATTGCCGTCAACAGCCTCGTAATAGGTAATGTTATCAAAAGCCTTTTCGGTATAAGTTTCAGCTTTAAGCACTCTTGACATTGCTTTTTTAGTGTTTTCGGCGCTTATTTTTTCAATTTTGTCTTCGGTTAAACTGTTAGTTGAACTAAGAGCTAACGACACTATAAGGCATATCGCCGACAAGATTAATGTGGGGTAGAGAAACTTAAAAATCTTTTTCATATTTCTTTACCCTCCTTATATCCAAACGGACGGCTAAAGGGTATCCTGTTTATAAGCGGAGTAAGTATGTTCATAATCAGTATGCTGTATGAAACGCCCTCCGGCAGAGAACCGAAACGGCGAATTACAAATGTTATAGCTCCACAGCCTATGCCGAAAATGAGTTTCCCCAAGTTGACAGTAGGACTTGTTACATAATCGGTTGCCATAAATACGGCGCCTAATATCAGTCCGCCGGCAAGTATGTATTTAAGTGGGTTTTCGCCTGAAACAAGTGCTAAAAGAGCCACCGTTCCAATAAATGAAAGCGGTATAATCGGGTTAATAACCTTTCTTATTATCAAGTAAAGCCCACCGATTATAAGCAAAAATGCGCTTGTCTCTCCTATACAACCCGAGTGCATACCAAAAAATAAGGTTTTAACGCTTGTAGCATTTAAGTCTGCAAGTGGTGTTGCCGAAGTAACGGTATCAGAAATAGGCTCGTAGAACTTCGTTAAAAAAGACGGGAAAGAAACAAGAAGAATTATCCTTGCGGCAAGAGCAGGATTAACAAAATTAAACCCTAATCCGCCAAACATTTGCTTTACAACGATTATCGCCGCAATACTTCCTATGGCCGCTACCGGAAGGGGAGTGTGCGAGCTTAAGTTCATCCCAAGTAATAGTCCCGTAACCACGGCTGACATATCGCCGATAGTTTGAGGTTTTTTTAAAATCAGATTCCAAATATATTCGGAGGCAACTGCTGTAATAATAGTAGTCAACAGCACATATACCGCCTTTAGTCCGAAAATTACACACCCATATACTGCCGCCGGCATAAGGGCAAATATAACATCGAGCATAATGCCGGATGTCGCATCCTCGTGCCTTATGTGCGGAGATGAGGCGGCTTTAAGTAAATTGCTCATTTCTTTTGCCTCCTTAATTCATTTTTTGCTATTCTCATAACTTCGGTAAGAGGCCGTTTTGCAGGGCAGATATACGAACAGCTTCCGCATTCAATACAGTAGTTAACATTAAGCTTCTCGTAAGATTCGGCATCACTTTTTCTGTATGCTGTTTCAACCCTTGCAGGGGTGAGGTTCATAGGACATGTTCTTTGGCATCTTCCACAGCGTATGCAAGCCGTGGTAGTGCGAGTGCTATTATCCTTTTTCATAATCAGCAAAGCATTTGTCCGCTTTTCGATTACAGCATCCGTAGACGATACAGGTTGCCCCATCATAGGACCGCCCATTATTATCCGTTCTACATCTTCTTCGTCCACACCCATATATTTTAATATTTCACTTATTGGCGTTCCAATAGGCACCATAAGATTTTTAGGGCTTTCAACCGCACTGCCGTCAACCGTTATTCTTTTTTTAACTAGCGGCATACCGGTTTTTATAAAATCATATAGCTTTGCAAGGCTTGTAACATTCATAACTATACAGCCTACATCGCTCGGCAGCTTACCTAAAGGTACTTTTCTGCCGGTTGCAGAATAGATAATAACCTTTTCTGCACCCTGCGGATAGGTTGAAGGAAGCTTCATCAGCTTAACCTTATCCTCAACATCTTGCTTGTTTGTGGCAACCTCCATAAGCTTTTCTATCGCTTTCGGTTTATTGCTTTCAACGCAGATAATAACCTTATCTAAATTAAGCTTTTCTTTAAGAAGATATGTGGCAGCTATTATTCCGTCAACATTCTCGATACATTCACGGTAATCTGATGTTATGTACGGTTCACATTCTGCAGCATTTATTATAAGAGTATCAATTTTTTTATCCTTTGACGGCATTAGCTTGACATGTGCCGGAAAGCCTGCACCACCGAGGCCCACAAGACCGCAGGCTTTAGCCGCCGCCGAAATATCTTCGGCAGTATTCACTTCAAATGGTTTAATCTGAGGGTCTTTTTCCATTTTGCCGTCAGATTCGATTTCTATGCACTTTACTGCCGCCGCACCGCCTAAAACTCTGTCAACAACGCCGTTAACCGTTCCCGAAACACTTGAATGAACAGGAGCCGATACAAAACCCGTTGCTTCGGCAATAAGCGTTCCAACAAATACAGTATCACCTTTCTTAACAACAGGGTTTGCCGGAGCACCTATATGCTGAGAAAGCGGTATGTAAACCTTTTTTGGAGCGGGTAAGCTTTCGGTCTCTTTTTCGGCTGTGTTTTTGAAATGCGGAAGCTTTGCACCGCCGTGTATTCTCTTTACGGGGCGCAGTGCTTTTTCCTTATATTTCATTTCAGGCCTCCCGAATAATTTTTGTCACTTAACATTATACGACATTTTTATAGTTAAAACAAGTCATAGTTAACTTTTTTATATAATATAAACTAAAAAAACACTTTTTCGTTGAAAATATTGCCAAAATGTGATAGTATTAAAATATAAAATAGTGGGTGGTGATTTTTTGCGGCAGAGCGTTAAGAATAAGCGCGGAATACCGATACCAACAAGAATAGTTATATCTGCACTTGTTTTACTTTTCCAACTTGTTATTTTGTTTGTTATGCTTCGCACTCTGTCGGACCGCTCGGTGTTTATTTATACCGTAGCCGAAATACTTGCCGTTATTATGGTTGTTTATATTGTTAACCGTAGGGGTAATCCGAGTTATAAAATGGCTTGGATAGTATTTATATTAATTGTGCCGATTTTTGGCATAACCGTGTTTTTGCTTTTCGGTGGTGGAAGAGTAATGCCGCACCTTAAAAGAAAAATGCACGGGTGTGAAAGCAATAATATGCCGTGGCTTAAAGATGATGAATCGGTTTACAATCAGCTTAAATATGATGATTATTCGCATTCACGACAAGCAGAGTATTTAGCTAGAGAATCGGGTTATCCGCTTTATAAAAACACATCGGTTGAGTATTTTTCGCCGGGTGAAGTGTTTTTGCCGCACTTTCTCGAGGAACTCGGAAAAGCACAAAAATACATTTTTCTTGAGTTTTTCATAGTTGCCGAAGGCGAAATGTTTGATAGTATTTATAAAATACTTCGTGAAAAGGCGGCCGAGGGCCTTGACGTTCGTCTGCTTTTTGATGATTTCGGCTCTATAAAAAGGCAAAGAAAGGGCTTTATAGAACGGCTTCGCAGAAACGGCATTAAGGTGGCGGTATTTAATCAAATTAAACCGTCTTTCAACCTTTATATGAATAACCGTAATCATAGAAAAATAGCGGTTATTGACGGTGTTGTAGCGGCAACCGGCGGTATTAATATTGCCGATGAGTATATAAATGCTCAAAAGCGCTTTGGGTATTGGATGGATAGTGCCGTTATCATAAAGGGCGAAGCGGTATCGAGCTTTGTTGTTATGTTCTTAAATATGTGGGAGTTTACAACAGGCCATCGCCTTGAAACTCAGAATTATATTACAGATTATTCGGTAAAAACCGGCGGTTATGTTTTGCCTTATTGTAGTGATCCGCTCTCAAATAAGAATGTGGCGGCAGGTATTTATATGCAGATACTTAACAGCGCACAACGGTATGTGTATATAATTTCACCGTATTTAATTATTGATAATACGATGACCGAGACGCTTAAAATGGCGGCAAGAGCGGGAATAGATGTACGCATTATTACACCGCATATACCAGATAAATGGTATGTTCATCCTGTAACACAGTATAATTATACCGAGCTTTTGGAGGCAGGAGTTCATATTTTTGAGTTTATTCCAGGGTTTATTCATTCAAAAATATTTGTATCCGATGATAGCGTTGCTACTGTTGGTACTGTTAATATGGACTATCGCTCTTTTTCACTCCATTTTGAATGTGGCGTTTGGTTTGCCGCTAACAAGGCGGTTGGCGATATTAAGAACCATTTTGATGAAATAGAGTCTATGTCAAGGGAAATAAAACTAACAAATTGGCGTAAAACGGCGTGGCCAATAAGGCTAAAAAGAGCCGTACTACACCTTTTTGCACCATTTATGTAGATGAACGGAGGGAATGTTATGAAAGGTTTTTTGAAGTTTTTAGGAACGATAGCTTCCATTTTTGCGGCAGTTCTCGGCGCACTTGCCATTTTTGATAGAATAGCTAATAGGAACAGAATTAAAGACGAGTATCTTGATTGCAGTTCTGATTATACCGAGAATAAATAATTCTTGACTATTTAATTTTGTTTTGCTATAATAATGTGTGCTAATTTTTTAGCTCCTTGCCGCACTTGGATAGTGCGGCCAATAGACCATAAGGAGGTGCAACGAAATGACCAATAAGTATGAGGCGGCACTTGTGTTTTCAGTAACCGGCGGTGATGAAGCCGTTACAGAGCTCAACACAAAGTTTAACGACCTTATCGCCAAGCACGGCAAGGTCGAAAGCGTTGATGATTGGGGTAAGAGAAAGCTTGCCTATCTTATCAACGATGAGGCCGAGGGTTACTACACTTTCATAACATTTGAAAGTGAGCCTGATTTCCCGGCAGAGCTTGAGAGAATTGCCGGCATTACCGAAGGCGTACTTCGTGTAATGGTAATCAAGAAGTAATGGAGGAAGAATAATGTTTAATTTAGTGGTTTTAACTGGCAGACTTACTGCTGACCCCGAACTTAAGACAACGAATACCGGCATATCGGTAACTTCGTTTTCCATTGCTGTAAATCGCCGCTACCGTGCAGGCGAAGAAACGCAGACTGATTTTATAAACATTGTTGCATGGCGTCAGACTGCGGAGTTCATAACTAAGTATTTCAAAAAGGGCAATATGATAGGTATTGAGGGGTCTATACAGACTCGTAAATATGTTGATAAAAACGGCAATAATCGCACGGTTTTCGAGGTTGTTGCGAGCAATGCCCAGTTTGTAGAATCTAAGAAGGATAGTACAGCGTCTTCCGGCAGTGCAGTGGATGAACCGGCGTCTTTCAGCAACGCTGATAGCGGAGATTTCACTGAAATTGATACCGGTATGGATGATGACCTTCCGTTTTAATTTACGGTAGTTTAACGATAGGAGTATTGTGATGGAGAAGACTGATAGACCGCTCCACAGAAAGGCAAGAAAAAAGGTTTGCCATTTCTGTGTTGACCGTGTTGAAGAAATCGATTATAAGGATATAGCAAAGCTTCGCAAGTTTGTTTCCGAGCGTGCAAAGATTTTGCCTCGCAGAGCAACAGGTACTTGCGCAAAGCATCAGCGTGCACTTACAACAGCTATTAAGCGTGCTCGCCAGATTGCACTTCGTCCTTATGTTAATGATTAATCAAAACTTTTTCCGCAGGCAAAAGCCTGCGGATATTTTTTGACAGAAGCACATATTGTAAAACTTACAAAAATATACTAAAAATATTAATTTTTTTCTTGACTTTGTACTGTAATTATGATATATTAATTGGGCGTCAAAATGCTGGTGTAGCTCAGTTGGTAGAGCAGCTGATTTGTAATCAGCAGGTCGGGGGTTCAAGTCCGTCCACCAGCTCCATTTTTTGGGTAAACTAAATATGGGAGAGTTCCCGAGTGGCCAAAGGGGGCAGACTGTAAATCTGTTGTCTTCGACTTCGATGGTTCGAATCCATCC
>JAFXNY010000076.1 GCA_017529165.1 Clostridia bacterium | reverse complement strand
CTATCTCGGAATCATATCCGTTTTCGAGCGTCATAACAAAATCGTGGATGTTAGCGCGCTTCGCCGCCTCGATAACCTCGCTATCCGTAGCATCCGGTCTGCCGTAAAGTATGTTTTCTTTAATGGTTCCGGCAAAGAGAAAAACATCCTGTTGAACTATACCGATGTTTCTTCTCACCGAATCGAGGGTGAGATTTCTGATATCCATACCGTCTATCAGTATTTCTCCACTACCCTCGGCTAGCTTATAAAAATTAGGAAGCAGGTGGCAAAGGGTGGTTTTACCTCCGCCGGAGGGACCTACAAGTGCCAGTTTTTCACCCTGATTTATTTTCAGACTTACATTATTAAGCACTTCTTTTGAGCCGTTATAGGAATATGTAACATTTTTAAACTCTATATCGCCCTTAACATTTTTAAGCTCGACAGCATCCGGCGCATCGGTTTCGGGCTTTTCGTCCATAATTTCAACAAACCGCTGAAATCCGCTTACGCCGTTCTGGAACTGCTCCATAAAGCCTATCAGTATGTTTACCGGGCTTATAAAAACATTTACCGATACTATAAAGGTTGAATAGTCCCCGAATGATATTCTGCCGGCGTAGAGGAACAGTCCGCCGGCTATAAGAATTATAACATTAAACACATCGGTTACAAACGAGGTTGAGGAATGAAACTTGCCCATAGCCTTGTATGCGCTTTTTGAAGCGGATACAAACTGTGCGTCACCTTTGGCAAACTTTTCTTCCTCGGTAATAGCATTCGTATAAGCCTTTGTAACACGAATTCCTGTAATACTGCTCTCAACCGCGGCGTTTATTACGGCGTTGCTCTTTCTCCTATCCTTAAACGCTTGGCGCATAGCTTTTCTGTAATGTCTGGATACAAATATAAGTATCGGCACGCAGGCAAATATTATAAGCGTCAGTATCCAATCAATCGTTAAAAGATAGATAAAGGACAGGATTATCATAATAGAGCTTATGAGGATATTTTCAGGGCCGTGATGTGCAAGCTCGCAAACTTCAAAAAGATCGCTTGTGATTCTCGTCATAATCTGACCGGTTTCGTTGTTATCATAAAATGAATACGGCAGTCTTTCAAGGTGTGAAAATAAATCCCGCCTCATTCGCGACTGCATTTTCACTCCTATCATATGCCCGTAGTACTGAACAAAATACTGCAAAAACATCCTTGCTATGTATAAAATCAATCCGATAATACCGCTTATTACAATAAGGCGGTATGACTTATTCGGTATGTAATCGTTTAACATCTTGTTTGTAACTATCGGATAAACCATACCGAGAAGCGAAATAAGCAGGGAGGCCAGCATATCAAGTGCCAACATCTTTTTGTGCGGTCCGTAATAACTGATGAATCGTTTTAACATAAATTACCTCGAAGTATAAGTAGTATTTATGTAATTATACAAGCGTTGTTATATTAAGTCAATCAACAGTTAAAACCTATTTGAATTTTTTTGTCAAAAATCAACTTATTTTACTAACTTT
>JAFXNY010000075.1 GCA_017529165.1 Clostridia bacterium | reverse complement strand
ATTTGATTTGATTTTACCCATTTCGGTAAGTGTTTCCACCGTGATACTAACGCTCGTCGCGGCAAATACTACCCCTACAAATGCCGAACTCATAAAGGTTTGGAAATTAAATCCGTTTCCGAAGAATAAATAGTACGCCGCCGAGCAACCGATTATCGGCACAAAAACGCCGAGCGTCGCAATAACGAGCGCCGCACCGCCGGTTTTTTTAAGCTCCGTTATATCGGTATCGATACCTGCCGTAAACATAAGCATAATAACGCCGATTTCCGATACTTTAATTAAAAAATCCGATTCTGTAAGCAATCCTACTCCGCTTGGCCCTAAAAGAACGCCGGCAATAAGCGCGCCTACAACCTGCGGCATATGCACCTTTGCCGATGCAAGACCGAATAGCTTAGTAAACAGGAGAATCAACGCAATCGCAAGTAAATAGCCGTAATAACCCATTGGTATTTTACCTCTTTCCATAAAGTAGGGGCGGATATTATCCGCCCGCAGTTTTACGCGTGATACAATTTTTTGGTTTGATACTTAGGCTCGCTTGTTATATTAACACCGAGCTTTTTAAATGTAAGCTCATCAACGCGAGAAAGAATAACTGTTGAATGCGCCTCGCAACCTTTAAGCATACCAAGTCCGTCAAGTGCCTTTTTCGCCGTGCCGTTAGTGGCGGCACAAATTGAAAGGGCAATAAGCACTTCGTCTGTATGCAGGCGCGGATTGTGGTTTCCGAGCACTCCGGTTTTCATCCTTTGTATAGGCTCAATAATAGTGGGAGAAAGCAGCTCTATATCATCCGGTATGCCCACAAGCTCTTTAAGAGCATTGAGTAAAACTCCGGAGGATGAGCCGAGCAGTGAGGAGGTTTTTCCGGTTACAATTCTGCCGTCAGGCAGTTCGATTGCTACTGCCGGTGCACCGGTAAGCTCTGATTTTTTAAGAGCCGCTGATACTACCGGTCTGTCATCAACCGTCAAATGCAGCTGATTCATAAGAAGCTCTATTTTTGCAACCTCAGCCTGTTCACCAAGACCCTGCCGCACGCTGCACATAGCGGTATAGTATCTGCGTATGATTTCCTGATTTGCGGCGTCGCATACCGCCTTATCATCACAAATAGCAAAACCCGCCATATTAACGCCCATATCGGTAGGACTTTTATACGGAGAAGCTCCCATAATCTTTTCAAGCATAGCGCTGAGTACGGGGAATATTTCAATATCACGGTTGTAATTTACAGTGGTTTTCCCGTAGGCTTCCAGGTGGAAAGGATCTATCATATTAACATCGTTAAGGTCTGCCGTCGCCGCCTCGTATGCAACATTTACCGGATGTTTAAGCGGAATACTCCAAATAGGGAATGTTTCGAATTTGGCATAGCCTGCTTTAATGCCTCTTTTTTGCTCATGGTAAAGCTGAGAAAGACAAGTAGCCATTTTGCCGCTTCCCGGACCCGGTGCGGTTACAACTATTAACTTTCTTTCGGTTTCTATATAGTCGTTTTTCCCGAAACCGTCATCGCTTACGATATAAGGAATATTAGAAGGGTAATCGGCTATCGGATAATGCCGGTATGATTTAATGCCGAGGCTTTTAAGCCGATTTTCAAAAGCAATAGCCAGCGGCTGACCTGTAAATCTGGTGATAACAACGCTTCCAACATACAGCCCTATGCCTCGGAAAGCGTCTATAAGCCTCAGAGTTTCAAGATCGTATGTAATGCCTAAATCCCCTCTGCGCTTGTTTTTCTCGATAGCGTCAGCATTTATGACGATTACAATTTCCGCTTCATCTTTAAGCTCCAAAAGCATTCGCACCTTTGAATCCGGCGCAAATCCGGGCAGTACCCTTGATGCGTGATAATCATCAAAGAGCTTGCCGCCGAATTCCATATAGAGCTTGTCCCCGAACATAGCAATTCTATCTCTGATGTTCTGAGATTGAAGCTTTATGTATTTATCGTTATCAAAACCTACCTTTACCATAAAATCCCCTCCAATAATAACCTAACCATTATAACAAAATATCCGCCGCCTTTCAAGTAGGAGGTGGATATTTTTTAATTTTTACCTAAATTTTTGTTGTTTTAGTTTTAAAAAGCAATAAATCATCTTGACAACTAATATCAATGTGTTATAATAAACATATAATCATTTGAACAATCGTTCAAATGTAATGAGGTGAGTTGTGTTGTCAGTTAAAAATAACAATGCCGAAATAAATGATATAGTGGCGCCGGTATGCGAAACCGGTGAGGTTCATAAGGATTTAATAGCGAGCGTTTGTGCCGATATGCCGGATATTGATATACTTTATGACTTAGCCGAGCTTTATCGCATTTTTGCGGATAGCACCCGTATCAGAATTTTGTATGTGCTTTTTGAAAAAGAGGTCTGCGTTTGCGATATTGCGTCTATACTTGATATGACGGTGTCGGCGGTTTCTCATCAACTCAGGGTACTGAGAAGCGCACACCTTGTCCGTTTCAGGAGAGAGGGCAAAACCTGTTATTACTCCCTTGCCGATGATCATGTAAAAACAATAATTGGTCAGGGAATAGAACATATTACCGAGGGGTGAGAGCGATGCGTGAACACAAGTGGGATTTAGTAAGGATAATTCTTTCTGCCGTTGTGCTGATATTCGGTGTAATATCTTCAAGGGCAGGTTGGTTTAATGATATTATCAATCTTTTGATTTTTGCGGCGGCATACATAATAGCCGGCTTTGAGGTTGTTGAAAAATCCGTAAAGAATATCGCAAAGGGTGAGATATTCGATGAAAACTTTTTGATGATTATTGCAAGCCTCGGCGCTTTTATAATCGGTCAGCACGCGGAAGCAGTGTTTGTTGTGCTCTTTTACTCGGTAGGCGAGCTATTCGAGCATATAGCGGGGGACAGAAGCCGTAAATCGATAAGTGCTATTGCAAAAATCCGGCCCGATACGGCGCGCCT
>JAFXNY010000074.1 GCA_017529165.1 Clostridia bacterium | reverse complement strand
TGACGAAATTTCAAGGGGCTTAGAGCAGGAGGACGAAAGGCGTATTCTATGGGATGTGGTATCAAGACTTCCTGTTCGTGAAAGGCAGATAATGGAAATGCGTTTTGGCATGAACGGATACGAGGAATACACTCAAAAGCAGGTGGCAGATACGCTCGGAATATCACAGTCTTACATATCCAGACTCGAAAAGCGAATAATCGGAAAGCTTAAAAAACAGATTGAAAAAGCCGTGTAGATGTTATAAAATCTTAGCGGTGATTCTGTGGGAAAAGTTCTAATCTGTTATTTTACGGTAATAAATCTTTTATCGGTAATTGTTTGTACTATTGATAAAATTAAAGCGACAAGGCATTCGTGGCGGATAAGCGAAAAAACTCTATGGGTTTTCTCCCTTATAGGCGGAAGTGTTGGTATGTACCTTACAATGAAAATTATCAGGCACAAAACACTTCACAAAAGCTTTATGATAGGGCTTCCTGTTTTGATAGCTTTACAAATTGCCTTTATTTTGATATTGACAAAGTTATACACAGAGCATATAATTTTAGTATAATCTTCGGGGCGGGGTGAGATTCCCCACCGGCAGTAAAAGCCTGCGAGCCGCAAATTGCGGTTGATTTGGTGCAATTCCAAAGCCGACGGTAGAGTCCGGATGAAAGAAGATGATATACTATATCATTTTTGCGTCCCCGATATTTCGGGGACGCCTATTTTTTGGGGTGAAACATATGAAAAAAATCAATATCCGTGCGTTTGCGGTAACCGCTATTATGGGAGCTGTGGGCTTTGTTTTAATGCTTCTTGAGTTTCCGCTACCCTTTATAATACCCTCCTTTATAAAGCTCGATTTTTCCGAAATACCGGCACTTATCACCGCCTTTGCTTTAGGGCCTTGGTATGCAGTGGCGGTTTGCCTTATTAAAAACCTTTTACACCTTTTTATGACCTCTTCGGCAGGTGTAGGCGAGCTTTCAAACTTCCTTTTGGGCGCTGTTTTTGTTATCGCTGCCGGTTATATTTACAAATACAAAAAAACACGCAAAATTGCACTACTTTCCTGCCTTTGCGGTGCGGCGGCTATGGCGGTTATGAGCGTTATTATAAACTACTTTGCCGTATATCCTGCGTATGTGGTGCTTTACGGTATGCAAATGGAAGCAATTGTAGGTATGTATAAAGCAATACTGCCGAGTGCGGATACGCTTATAAAAGACCTGCTTATTTTTAATCTGCCCTTTACTTTCTTTAAGGGAATAATTGATTCGGCTGTGTGCTTTGCAATTTATAAAAGTTTATCTCCTATCATTAAAAATAATAGTTGACAAACGCCTATTTGGTGGTAGAATATTAATAATTTAATAATATCCTTATCAAGAGTGGCGGAGGGTACAGGCCCTGTGAAGCCCGGCAACCTGTTTTTTTAATAAGGTGCCAAATCCTGCGGATTATCCGAAAGATGAGATTTTATGCCGCTCTCTTTTGGAGCGGCATTATTTTTAAGGGGAGAAAAAGATGTCAAAAATGTTATTCACTTCCGAATCGGTAACAGAGGGTCATCCCGATAAGGTTTGTGATAGTATAAGCGATGCTGTCCTTGATGCGATATTAAGCCAAGATAGCAACTCGAGAGTAGCCTGCGAAAGCTTTTGCACCACCGGAATACTAAACATTATGGGAGAGATAACCACAAATGCAAAGGTTGATATAGAAAAAATAGCGAGAGAAACCGTTACAGGTATCGGTTATGACGATGACCGCTTAGGCTTTAACGGTAATACTTGTAAAGTGTTTGTGAATATAGATAAACAGTCACCCGATATAGCGCAGGGGGTTGATAGCTCGCTTGAAAATAAAGACGGCAAGGAAGACATTTACAGCCTTACCGGCGCCGGAGACCAGGGTATGATGTTCGGCTTTGCCTCAAATGAAACACCCGAGCTTATGCCTTTGCCGATATCCCTTTCACACAAGCTTGCAAGGAGGCTTACTTTTGTTCGCAAATCGGGCGAGCTTTCATATCTACGGCCGGACGGTAAAACACAAGTAACCGTAGAGTATGCCGAAGGCAAACCGTCACGCATTGACACCGTTGTAGTATCTGCACAGCATGATGACGGTATAGAGCTTGATACTTTACGCCGTGATATACTTGAAAAAGTAATAAAGCCAATCATTCCCGAAAACCTTTTTGACGGCGACACTAAGGTTTACATAAACCCGACAGGCAGATTTGTTTTAGGCGGCCCTGCAGGGGATACGGGGCTTACGGGCAGAAAGATAATAGTTGATACATACGGCGGTATGGCTCGCCATGGCGGCGGCGCTTTTTCGGGCAAGGACCCTACAAAGGTTGACCGCAGTGCCGCTTACGCCGCAAGATATGTTGCAAAGAATATCGTTGCCGCAAATATTGCTGATAAATGCGAAATACAGCTGGCTTATGCAATCGGTGTTGCAACGCCGGTGTCAATAATGGTTGATACCTTTGGCACAGGTATTTGTGATGATGAAAAAATCGCCGAAGCCGTAAAAAAAGTCTTTGATTTACGGCCTGCGGCTATAATTGACAAATTAAAGCTCAAGCGTCCTATTTACTCAAAGACTACAAATTACGGGCATTTCGGAAGAGAAGACAGTGCCTTTACTTGGGAGGAAACCAACAAAACAGAAGAGCTTAAATCAGCGTTATCGGAGGTAATATAATGTTCGAAATTACAGATAAAAAGGTGTTAAATGATAGTGTAACTTCACTTACAATAAAAGCCCCTTTTATTGCAAAAAAGACTATGCCGGGGCAGTTTTTAATAGTCCGCATAGATGAGCTCGGCGAGAGAATACCGCTTACAATATCAGATTTTGACCGTGAAGCCGGTACTGTGACAATAGTAGTTCAGGCGATAGGTTACACAACTAAAAAACTCGTAAAACTTAATATAGGCGATTATATAAGTGATGTGGCAGGTCCTCTAGGTTTGCCTACAGAGCTTGGGACACCTAAAAGAGCAATAATCGTAGGCGGCGGCGTTGGCTGTGCTATAGCCTATCCGCAGGCGAAAGCACTTCATAATATGGGCGTAGATGTTACCGTTATAGCCGGTTTTCGCTCAAAGGATATCGTGATTTTAGAAGACGAAATGAAAAATGTCAGCAATAACCTTTACATTACAACCGATGACGGTAGCTACGGCGAAAAGGGCCTTGTAACCGATGTTCTTAAAAGACTACTCGATAACGGCGAATATGATACAGTAATTGCAATCGGTCCTGTTATTATGATGAAGTTTGTGGCACTTACCACTAAACCCTACGGCGTTAAAACGCTTGTAAGCCTTAACCCGATTATGATTGACGGCACGGGAATGTGCGGTGGATGCAGAGTAACCGTAGGCGGGAAAACGAGATTTGCCTGCGTTGACGGACCTGATTTTGACGGTCACGAGGTTGATTTTGATGAGCTGATGCGCCGGAACACATTGTTTAGAGATGAAGAAGCGCACGCTTGCAGATTGGAGGCTAAAGAGAATGGCTGATATGTCACCTACAAAGGTTAAAATGCCCGAACAGGAGCCGACTGTGCGGAATAAAAACTTTAACGAAGTATCGCTTGGTTACACACCGGAAATGGCGATTAAAGAGGCCGGCAGATGCCTAAACTGCAAGAATAAACCCTGCGTTTCCGGATGCCCTGTAAATGTGCAGATACCCGATTTTATATCCCTTGTGGCACAGGGCGATTTTGAGGGCGCATATAAAGTGATTTCACAGACTAGTTCTCTGCCTGCCGTTTGCGGAAGAGTATGTCCGCAAGAATTGCAGTGCGAGGGAAAATGTGTTAGAGGTATAAAGGGTGAAAGTGTAGGAATAGGCAGGCTTGAACGCTTTGTTGCCGACTATCACAGAGAGCACGGCGAAGACACGCCGGTTAACATAAAACCGACCGGTAAAAAGGTTGCAATTATAGGTGCCGGCCCTGCGGGGCTCACCTGTGTCGGCGACCTTGCAAAGTCAGGATTTGATGTTACAATATTCGAGGCTTTCCACACCGCCGGCGGCGTTCTTGTATATGGAATACCCGAGTTCAGGCTACCTAAAAGCGTTGTGGCGCACGAGGTAGAGGGGCTTAAAAAGTTAGGCGTTAAAATTATGACCGATATGGTAATCGGCAAGGTTTTAACGGTAGATGAAATAATTGATATGGGCTTTGACGCCGTATTTATAGGCTCGGGCGCAGGTCTTCCGATGTTTATGGGCATTGAGGGCGAGTCAGCTTTAGGCGTTTATTCGGCAAACGAGTTCTTAACGAGAATAAATCTTATGAAAGCATACATAGACAAGTACGATACACCTATAAAACGGATGAAGAATGTTGCGGTTATCGGCGGCGGCAATGTTGCTATGGACGCCGCACGCTGTGCAAAGCGAACAGGTGCCGAAAATGTTTATGTTATTTACCGCCGTGGTGAAGAAGAAATGCCGGCACGGCGGGAAGAGGTATGCCACGCAAAAGAAGAAGAGATAGAGTTTAAGTTTCTTTGTAACCCGACTCGCATACTAACAGACGAAAATATGCGTGTAAACGGCATTGAGTGCATAGAAATGGAATTAGGCGAGCCGGACAGCTCGGGCAGAAGAAGACCTATAGCCAAAGAGCATTCCGAGTTTAATATAGAAGTAGATGCCGTAATAATGGCGCTTGGCACTACGCCTAATCCGCTTATCACCGGCACTTCAAAGGATATCTCCGTAAACAATAGAGGTTGTATAATAGTAGATGAAAATATGCAGACTTCAAAGGAAAATGTTTATTCGGGCGGAGATGCAGTATCAGGTGCGGCTACTGTTATCAGCGCAATGGGAGCCGGCAAACGGGCCGCAGCAGCAATAGATGAGAAATTAAAAAGTATTTGAGAGGTAATAAAAATGAGTAAAAGAAATATAGAAACAAAATGCGTACAGGGCGGTTACACGCCAAAAAACGGTGAACCGAGGCAAATACCGATAATACAGAGCACAACCTTTAAGTATGATACAAGTGAGGATATGGGCAAGCTTTTTGACCTTGAGGCAAGCGGATATTTTTATACCCGTCTTCAAAACCCGACAAATGATTTTGTAGCGGCAAAGATTTGCGAGCTTGAGGGCGGCACGGCGGCGATGCTTACTTCGTCCGGTCAGGCGGCGTCTTTCTTCTCGATATTCAATATTGCCTCAAACGGCGACCATATCGTTTCATCCTCCACGATATACGGCGGAACATACAATTTGTTTGCCGTTACTATGAAGCGTATGGGCATTGATTTTACCTTTGTATCGCCCGATTGCACAGATGAAGAATTAGAGGCGGCATTTAAGCCTAATACAAAGGCGGTATTCGGTGAGACTATCGCCAACCCTGCCCTTGCCGTTCTTGATATAGAGCGCTTTAGCCGTGCAGCGCATGCCCACGGAGTTCCGCTTATAATTGATAACACATTTGCAACTCCCGTAAACTGCAGACCGATTGAATGGGGCGCCGATATCGTTATACACTCTACAACAAAGTATATGGACGGTCACGGCGGCGCCGTAGGCGGTTGTATAGTAGATTCCGGCAAGTTTGATTGGACTAAATATCCGGATAAGTTCCCCGGTCTTTGCACGCCGGACGAAAGCTATCACGGAATTACCTATACTGAAAAGTTTGGTCTCGCCGGTGCATTTATAACCAAAGCCACCGCACAGCTTATGCGTGATTTCGGCTCAATTCAGGCACCTCAAAATGCATTCCTGTTAAACCTCGGGCTTGAGAGCTTACATCTTCGTATGAAAAAGCACTGTGAAAACGGTCTTGCCGTAGCAAAGTTTCTTAAAAATCACCCCAAGATTTCTTGGGTTACTTATCCGTCACTTGAAGGAGACAAGTGGTATGACCTCGCAAAGAAATATCTACCCGGCGGCAGCTGCGGTGTTGTATCGTTTGGCGTAAAGGGCGGCAGAAGTGCGGCTGAGAAGTTTATGAAGAGCCTTCGCCTTGCGGCTATTGAAACGCATGTTGCGGATGCCAGAACCTGCTGTTTACACCCTGCAAGCGCAACACACAGACAAATGAATGACGAAGAACTCGCGGCGGCAGGAATATCGCCCGACCTTGTTCGTTTCTCCTGCGGAATTGAAAGCAGTGAAGACCTGATAAGTGATATCAGCCAGGCACTCGAGCAAGTATAAAAGGCGGTGATATAATGCCGATAAAAATACCAAATGATTTGCCGGCGGTAAAAACTCTAAACAGCGAAAATATTTTTGTTATGACCGAAACGAGAGCCATAACGCAGGATATTAGACCGCTTAAGATTTTACTTCTAAACCTTATGCCTAAAAAAATAGAGACCGAGACGCAATTATCCCGACTTCTCGGTAACTCACCGCTTCAGGTGGATATAACCTTTATCCACACCAAAAGCCACGAATCAAAAAACACACCGGCAGAGCACCTTTTCACATTTTATAAAACATTTTATGATGTGAAAGACCAAAACTTTGACGGTATGATTATAACCGGCGCACCGGTTGAGCAAATGGCGTTTGAAAGCGTTGAGTATTGGGACGAGCTGTGCGAAATAATGGAGTGGAGCAAAACCCATGTTCACAGCACACTTCATATATGCTGGGGTGCACAGGCAGGGCTTTACTACCATTACGGCATAAAAAAACACGACCTTAATAAAAAGCTCTTCGGCGTTTTTGAGCACAAGGTCGATTATAAGAAATCTATATTATTCAGAGGCTTTGACGATGTATTTTTTGTTCCTCAATCGAGGCACACAACGGTTGACGAAAACGATATAAAGGCGGTACCCGAGCTTAAAATACTCGCTTCAAGCGAAAAATGCGGAGTTTATGCAGTATCGAGTAAGGGCGGTAAGCAGATATTTATAACAGGACATAGCGAATATGACGCTGATACACTTAAAAACGAG
Source organism: Clostridia bacterium (assembly GCA_017529165.1). The sequence goes on along the minus strand of JAFXNY010000074.1, from coordinate 354 downwards.
TATTTGCGTGACAAAGAGGCAGGTCTTAATATTGATATCCCCGAAAATTATTTTAAGAACGATAACCCTAAAAAAGCGCCTGTTGTAAAGTGGCGAGCACACGCAAATCTGCTTTTTTCTAACTGGCTTAACTACTTTGTTTACCAGACAACGCCTTATGATATTAAAAAGATTAAATAAACTGATAGGGGCGGTCTCTTTTGAGACCGCCCCTGAGAGTGTCGAAAAAGTCGACACTCTCTTGGACGGAAGTGCCGTTCGCCGAAAATCAGTATGATTTTCGGACTGCACTCCACTCCCGCCAATACCACCCACGCCCCTTAAAAACCGCTCAACAGAGCGGTTTTCGCTTAC
>JAFXNY010000008.1 GCA_017529165.1 Clostridia bacterium | reverse complement strand
TAAGAGTATTTTTTGACGGTGAGTTCTTAGGGCTTGCAAAAGCGGATAACGAATTATCTGCTTTAAGATTTATGTGTATAATAAATCCTATAGGAAAGGTGTGAAAAATGGAAACCGCAGTAGTTCTCGGCACCTTTGACGGACTTCATAAGGGGCACCGTGCAGTAATAGAAAAAGCAAAGGGATACTATACTGTTGCGGTAACATTTGATATCCCGCCTAAAGCTTATTTTAATAATGATGTACAGCTTTTAATGTTATCTAAGGATAAGATTAAGGGATTAAAGGCGCTCGGCATTAATGAAATATATACGCTAAACTTTTCTGAAGTTGCGGATATATCTGCAGAAGAGTTTTTTTTTGATATTAAAAAGACCTTTTCTCCAAGTCTCATAGCTTGTGGTTTTAATTACCGATTTGGCAAGGGGGCTAAAGGGGATGTAGAAATGCTAAGCCGCCTATGCGAAGAAAATAACATTCGGTTGGAAGTTGCAAAAGGTGTTGGCGAAAAAGAACCGATTTCTTCGAGCTCTCTGCGTATGCTTATAGCAAACGGCGAGGTAAAAAAAGCAAACGAGCAGATATTCGGCGGTTTCGGGTTTACTTCTCCTGTAATAAAAGGGGACGGCAGGGGCAAAGCACTCGGTTTTCCAACGGCAAATCAAGTCTTCCCCGATATGCTCATAAGGCCTAAATACGGCGTTTATAAGAGCAAAGTTATTATAGAAAACAAAGAGTATGATGGTATTACCAACATAGGTGTAAGACCGACATATAAGACAAATTATGTTGGTTGCGAAACATTCATTAAGAACTTAAGTACAGAAATATACGGTAAAAATATGACGCTTAAGCTTTTAGATTTTATCAGAGAAGAACGCTGTTTTTCGGATGCAGAAGAGCTTAAAAGGGCAGTAAAGAACGATATAAACACAGTGCTAAACATGTAAATACAAAAAGAAAGGGCATCTTTATGAAAAAATACATTTTTGCTTTAAGTATTATAATGTCTGCGGTTATACTGTGCCTTAGCGGTTGCAGTGTGCTTGATGAAGATTACGGTAAATCTGTAACAAGTGTATCTTCAAGCCAGAGTACTCCTCAAATCAAAATACCCGAAATTAAATCGGATGATGAGGTTATGCCCACTTTTTTTGATATAAGTCTTTATGATGAAGAAAATTATGCCGATATTTATCTCGGCAAGAATTATAAGTATAAAGCAACATATTCAGGTGTTGTGCTTTCACTTCCGGCAAGCTATAAAAGTATGGTAAAAAATAACTGGTCGCTTATTGAAACAGAACAAATCAAAACAGATTCAAAAATAATGCCCGGAAAATCTATTGAGGTGCAGTTTGAAGATTCTTATAAAAAACAGATATGCGCCGTTTTTTATAACAAGACGGGCAAATCAAAGGCGCTTACTTCCTGCCCGATTGTGAAGTTTGTGATTAAAGAAAACACTATTTATATTCCTGATTCGGTGTACGGCCAATTCTGGCTTAACGGTGTTAGTAATGAGTCGGCGATAACCGATATTATTGAGTGCCTCGGCAATCCCTCGCATTTTTATGCTGTAGATAAAACCAATTATTATCTCGATTATTTCTTAACCGAGAAAGATAAACGAAGCAAGATAACAGTTTTTATAGATACGGCTAACGATTGTGTTAACAGATTGGAGTTTTCACTTTACTGATATGGAAAAAGAATTGTGTTTTGGTACGGCGGATATACTACTGCCTCAAAATAACGCTGATAGGTTTGCCGTTATTGCCTGTGACCAGTTTACAAGCGAGCCGGAATATTGGAAAAAGGTAAAAGCGTTCACGGGCGGCTACCCGTCTGCAATCAATCTTATTTTACCTGAAATATATTTAAACGATGATAATACCGAAGATATTAAACGCATAAACGCCAATATGGAAAGGTATTTAAGAGACGGTGTTTTCAGGGAAATCAAGGATAGCTTTGTGTTCACAAAGCGTGTGCAGTCTGACGGTGTAGTGCGTACGGGCATTATAGGCAAAATAGACCTTAAGGAATATACATATACTGTCGGCGGTAAGGGTAAGATTCGCTCAACCGAGAAAACAGTACTTGAGAGAATACCTGCAAGGGCAAATATAAGGCAGTCGGCACCGCTTGAGCTTCCTCACATAATGTTGCTCTTTGATGATAAAGAGAATACCGTTATGGAGTATCTTGAAAGCCGGCAAGATACATTTGAAAAGCTATATGATTTCAGTCTTTTCGGCAGTGCAGGCAGTATTTCGGGATACAAAACCGATATAACTGCAAACAAAAAGATAAAAGAACTTTTATATTCATTGCAGGGAAAATCAAACGGACTGCTCTTTTGTGTTGGAGACGGCAACCATTCTCTTGCCGCCGCAAAAAGTATATATGATAGAACAGGACTCGAAAAGGATAGATACGCACTCGTAGAGATTGTAAATATTCACTCTCCTGCCATTAACTTTGAGCCTATTTATAGGGTGTGCTTCGGCGTAGAGCCGGAAGCTCTTATAAATGAGTTTGAAGATTACTGTAAGTCATCAGGCGGCAATTACCGCCACACTTTCAGGTGCGTTTGGCAGGGCGGAGAAAAGGAAATAGAAGTAAGCTCTGATTATATTTTGCCTGTGGCGGCACTTCAAGATTTCCTCGATAATAAAAAAAGCGATATTAAAATTGATTATATCCACGGTGTAGATTCAACCGAAAAAATAGCCAACTCTAATAAAGATACGCTCGGATTTATATTCAGCGGTATGGAGAAAAACGAGCTTTTCAGTGCGGTTATTAAGAACGGCTGTTTGCCAAGAAAAACCTTTTCTATGGGACATGCTCTTGATAAGCGTTTTTATCTTGAGGCGAGGCGTATAGGGTAATTTTGGCGGTTGACATAATATCGACTTACAGATATAATATTTTTATAATTATACAAAAAGGGGGAGAGTTTATGCCGAAAACAAGTAGATTTCTATGTGTTTTCCTGTGCGTAACCCTCCTATTTTTGTCGGTTTTTGTACCCAACACAATGGCGACAGCCATTCAGGGGAGAATAACAGGAGACGGTGTTCGTTTACGAAGTGAAGCGAACACAGGCAACGAGAATAATATTATTACAAGTTTTAGTAAAGGTACGATTGTTCAGATAAACAATACTGTCAAAGATGCATCTGAAAATACTTGGTATAATGTTACATACGGGGACAATACCGGATATGTTTACGGCAAATATGTTGAAGAGATAACGCCTGCACCGTATGACCCCGATTTTGAAAAAAACTTAAGCTACTTTCCTGAAAGCTATCATGCGGGACTGCGTGCAATACATAACGCCTATCCTAATTGGATATTCAAGGCCGACCCTGTTAAAATTAGTTTAGATACTGCTATAGATAAGCAATACGGCGGCGATAATATGTTTGCCACTATAAAATGGGTGGAGAAGAATGTGGAAATGGAATGGCGTGATCCACGGGCCGATATAGAAAACCCTGCTCATTTAAGAGAATCAAGGTGGACATTCGCTTCCCGTGAGGCGATAGCCTATTTTATGGATCCGAGAAATGGGCTTACTGTTTCCGGAGAAAAGTACTATTATCCAAATATTTTTACCTTTATGGAACAGGGATATGACCCTGCTACTCAAACTGTAGAGGGACTTAGAACGGTTATTGGCAGTTCGTTTTTATCTAAGGGGTATGACGGCAATGCCGATGCCTACATAGACGATATTATGCAAGCGGCAAGCGAATCGGGTGTTAGTCCATATGTTATAGCCGCTAACATTATTGCAGAGCATGGCAATGACGGCACAAGCCCTCTTATAAGCGGAACATACCCAGGCTATGAGGGATATTATAATTTCTTTAATTATAATGCTACAGGTGATAACATAGTTGTAAACGGTCTTGAATATGCGAAACAAGCAGGTTGGAACAGTCGCTCAGCGTCGATTATAGGCGGTGCTAAAAAATACGGCTCCGGTTATGTGAGCAGGGGTCAGGACACATTTTACTATATGGATTTCGATGTACAAAACAATTTCGCATATCAATATGCCAATTCGCTTTACGATCAGTGTGTAAAAGCATATCAAGCTAAAAAAGCTTATGTTTCAAATGCAAACGGCGCCCTCACATTTAGAATACCTGTGTATTCGAGTATGCCGGATAGTGTATATGCTAAGCCCTCGATTGAAAACTACAACCCACAGCCCTCTCCCACTCCTACACCAACACCTACTCCTTCAAGAAGAAAAGGCGATTTTGACGGTGACGGGCAGGTTACGGTAAAAGAGCTTGCAACAATCAGAATGTATCTTTTAGGCGTAAAGAGTCTTTCTGTCGAGGAGCGCTCATATATTGATGTAAGCGGTGACAATGATGTTACCGTAAAAGATTTAGCGCTTGTAAGGATGTATCTTTTAGGTCTTGTAACCATTTAATAATACTAAAGGGGAAATACGAATGAAAAAAATAGCTGTTATTTTATCTGCCGTAATGC
>JAFXNY010000073.1 GCA_017529165.1 Clostridia bacterium | reverse complement strand
TTAAATGCCTATATGTGATAATGGCTTGCTCCTCCTTTCGTTCCATCGTTTCTCTCCTTAAAAAAAATAATGTGCGAAAGATGCTCAAAACCGCTTTTTGCGGTCTTTCGCAACCTTTCGCACATATTGTATAACTCTAAACTTCATATCTTTCACCTATATGTTTGTTGACTTTTCAGCACATAAAAACTATAATACTACATATATGTATATGCGAAAGAGCGGTGTTTAAGAATATGTCTTTTCTAAAGGAGAACAAATGCTTTTTAATATGGCTGGCGGCGGTTTGTTTGTCGGTAGTTTTCCGTATTTTTGAAATGTTAAAGCTTACCGAATACGACACCGGGTTTATTAAGTCGCCTGCCCTGGGTATTGCCATAGGTTTGTTTGTTGTTTTCCTTCTTATAGTAATGTTTGCGGCGTCTTTTATTTCGGCTTCTGCGATAGAAGCCAAAAAAACACAAAAACACTCTCTTTTAACCTCCCTTTTTTCTTTGGCGTTGGGCATCGTCACCGTTATTTCTTGTGTTGCAGATAACTACTACGGTATACCGGCGTTTTTGCGCATACTTTGCGTTTGCTTTGGTGTGTTATCGGCAGTATTTTTTGTTGCCTTTGCGCTTCGCCCGTTTGTACACTTTTTGTTTTCTCCGATGTTCACCGCAATACCTCTCGTTTTCTTAATCGTAAAATCTGCTGTAATATTTATCAAATGCTCATATCACACCCTAATAAGCGATACTCTGTTTGATGTGGGCGCTTACTGCCTTAGTATGCTTCTGTTTTTAGAAATCGCGAGAAGCGCCAATAATCCAGAGAGTAGAAACAGTATAAAGAGGTTTTCGTTTCTTAGTGTTTCTGCTTCGGTTTTTCTTTTTTGCGCATCCGTGCCTAAAATATTGCTTGCAATTTTATATCCCTCGGCTTTGCATACAGGAATAGGTGACAGTATATTTTTGCTTTTCCTTGGTGCATTCACTTCATCCTTATTATTTACGAGAGTTGGCTTTGCAAAAGAAGGGCAACGCCGCAGCGGTTTTTATTACGCCGGCAAACATTCGTGAATAATTGACAATTCGCAGTATATAGTATATAATGTTTATTACACTTTTTAGCGCTTATGAGTTAAAAACAGACGGGAGTGTCCGAGCTTTTGGAAAGATTTGTTATAAACGGCGGAAAGCCGCTTAAAGGGCGTGTGCATATAAGCGGTGCGAAAAATGCCGCAGTTGCAATACTTCCTGCCGTGCTTTTGGCAGACGGCCCATGTGTTATCGAAAACCTGCCTCAAATATCGGATGTTACAACTCTTTTCTATGCTTTAAGAGAACTTGGAGCCGAAGTAAGAATAATAAATAAATCTACCGTCCAGATTGACCCTACGCACGCCAATTCGTTTGTTGTTACAAAAGAAATGGCGCAGGGAATGCGTGCTTCAAGCTATTTTTTAGGTGCCCTTATAGGCAGGAATAAGCGGGCTCGTGTAGCGCCACCCGGTGGTTGTGATTTCGGCGTAAGACCTATCGACCAACACATTAAAGGTTTCCAGATGCTAGGTGCTAATGTTTCGATTGAAAACGGAATGGTGGAGGCAAAAGCCTCCTCTCTACACGGTGCCGGTATATATCTCGATGTTGTATCTGTAGGAGCTACCATTAATATTATGCTCGCCGCCGTAAAAGCGCCGGGCCTTACCGTGATAGAAAACGCCGCAAGAGAGCCTCACATTGTTGACCTTGCAAACTTCTTAAACAGTATGGGTGCAGATATTATGGGCGCCGGCACAAGTCTTATAAAGATAAAGGGTGTATCACACCTTAAGGGCACACAGTACAGTATAATTCCGGACCAGATAGAGGCGGGTACTTATATGGTTGCCGCCGCAGCGACAGGCGGCGACATTTTAATCGAAAATGTAACGCCTAAACATCTTGAATCTATCATCGCAAAGCTGGTTGAAACGGGCGCTAAAGTAGAAGAGTTTGATGAAGCCGTAAGGGTTAGTATGAAAGGCAGACCGAAAGCCTGCAAGGTAAAAACAATGCCTCATCCCGGTTTTCCCACCGATATGCAGCCGCAAATTGCAACACTGCTTAGCATTGCCGAGGGGACAAGCATTGTTACCGAGGGCGTTTGGGACAGTAGGTTTAGATATGTTGACCAATTAACCCTTATGGGTGCAAATATTCAGGTTGACGGTAAATCGGCGATAATAACCGGAGTTAGAGGCCTTAAACCGGCTCCGGTAAGGGCGGTTGACCTTCGTGCAGGTGCGGCAATGATTATCGCAGGCCTTATGGCAGAGGGCAAAACTATAGTTGAGGAGATATCCCATATCGACCGTGGATATGAGCTGATAACCGAAAAGTTTTCGTCTCTCGGCGCAGATATTAAAAGGGTTAACGATTTTGGCTCACCCGCCGCAAAACTCGCATAGATACTATTAAATAAAGCAAGCCGTCAGCTTGCTTTATTTTTTAAGAAAGGAGAACCCATATGGCTCGCTTTTGTCCGCTTGCAAGCGGTTCTTCGGGTAACAGTACATATATTGGAAACGGCAATAGTGCCGTTTTGATTGACGCCGGAATACCATACAAATCACTTTGCGAAAGAATAGACGCCGTAGGCGGAGATATAAATAAAATATCAGTTGTGGCGGTAACGCACACCCACAGCGACCATATCGGAGGTCTTAAAACTTTACTTAGTAAAACAGGTGCGGCGCTTTTTGCAACAAGTCTTACAGCAAAGACGCTGAAAGAAAAAAATCTCTTGCCGGCAAACACAAAAATAATTTTTGCAGACGAGCAAAATGCCTGCTTTGGTGATTTTGAGCTAATCTCTTTCCCCACAAGCCACGATGCGCCAGGCTCCTGCGGATATAAGATTATCTCTTCTTCCGGCTCTTGTGCTGTTTGCACCGACCTCGGCATTGTAACAGATGCCGTGCGCTCGGCGATTAGCGGCTCGGATATTTTGCTTTTTGAGTTTAACCACGATATAGATATGCTGCGGCGAGGCCCATATCCGCCTCACCTTAAAATAAGAATACTATCCGACCTTGGCCATTTATCAAACAATACTGCCGCCGCCGAGGTACCGTTTATACTTAATTCCGGTGTAAAGCAACTCATTTTAGGGCATTTAAGCCGACAAAACAACACACCCAATATAGCACTTTCTGCCGCACGGACGGCGGCGGAGAGTATCGGCGCTAAACCGGATGTTGATTTTCTTTTATCGGCAGCACGGGTGGGGCTTAGTGAGGTGAGCGTGTTTTGATAAAGGTGTTTGTTCTGGCGGTGGGAAAAACAAAGGAAAAAGCCTTTATTGAAGCCGCAAAGGAATACGAAAAAAGGCTCGGCGCTTTTTGTGAGCTAAATATAATTGAAGTAAAACCCGAAAGACTTCCCGAAAACCCCTCCGCCTCGCAAATAGAATCGGCTCTAAGGGCAGAAGAAACAGAAATACTAAATAAAATACCCAAAAACTCGGCGGTGTATCCCCTTTGCATAGAGGGCTCTCGCCTTTCAAGTGAAGCTTTTGCAGGAGAAATAAAGGACTGTGCAGATTCGGGCAAAAACATTTGTTTTATAATAGGCGGCTCGCACGGTCTTTCCCCTGCTGTAAAGAGCAAGGGCAAAAAGATTTCTTTTTCGAATATGACCTTTCCCCACCGGCTTTTTAGAGTAATGCTTTTAGAGCAAATATACCGAGCGTTTATGATAAATAGTGGTGCAAAGTACCATAAATAATGCGCATGTCGAGTGCCCGACATGCTTTAGGCGGAAGTGCCGTTCGCCGAAAATTGATAAGATTTTCGGACTGCACTCCACTCCCGCCAATACCACCCACGCCCCTTGAAAGCAGCCTTAAAGGCAGCTTTCGCCTACAAGGTGTTTTTCCGCCGCACATGTCAGCGGAAAAACAACATGCGCATCGTGCGCTACGCAAATATTCAAAATTAGTTTTTGAAAAGCTAAAACAATATTGGTTGTGAGAAAAATGATACATTTCGGCGTAAGTGAGCTTAAAGAAAAATGTGCAGATTTTATATCTTTAAGCGAAGAGGCTATAGAAAAGCTTGAGCTTTACGGCAATCTGCTTTTAGAGTGGAACGAGAAAATTAACCTTACCGCCATAACCGAACCTCGTGAGATTTTATATAAGCATTTTTACGATTGCCTTTTGTTTTTAGAGGCTGTAAATGTTCCGGAGAACGCAAGTGTAATAGATGTTGGAACCGGTGCAGGCTTTCCCGGTATGGTGCTTAAAATCGCCCGTCCGGATATAAGGCTTACCCTGCTTGACAGCTTGGGTAAACGAGTAACCTTTTTAAGAGAGGTTGCAAACAGCTTATCCCTTGATGTAACCGCCTTACATCTTCGTGCGGAGGATGGCGGACGGGACAGCACGCTTCGTGAGCAATTTGATATCTCCTGTGCGAGAGCGGTTGCAAATCTGAATGTTTTATCTGAATACTGCGTTCCGTTTGTAAAGCCCGGCGGTGTGTTTGTGGCAATGAAAGGAAAGTCGGCGGAAGCGGAGCTTGCCGCCGCAAAGGGAGCGCTTTCCACTCTTGGTTGTTCCGATTTCAAAGTAATACACAAAACACTTCGAGAAAACGAAGAGCGGAGCTTTATAATTTCAAAAAAGATATCGCAAACACCGCCAAAATACCCGAGAAACAGTGCTAAAATCGCAAAAGCCGTACTTAAATAGTGCGGCTTTTGTTTTTCTCTGTCGAAACTTGCGACCGAAAAAGCTTTACAAAAAACGGCTTGTCCTCCATAATCTTTTTAGAACGATTCGGGAGGCCGGTTATGCACAGTATAGAAGAAAAAAAATTATTGCTTCTTCGCCCCGAAGAGATTTTTCCGTCCTGTGACCAACCGAGAAAGGTTTACAGTCAGTTTGAGCTTCGCTCGCTTGCCGAAAGCATTTCGGCATCAGGAATAATAGAGCCCTTGTGTGTGCGAAGAGACGGAAAAAACCGCTATATGCTTATTTCCGGCTCAAGGCGGCTTAAAGCGGCAAAAATGATAGGACTTCGGCGCCTGCCCTGCGTTGTACATAGCATAGACGAGAAAGGCGCCGCCGTTATGATACTTGCCGAAAATCTGCAACACTCGCCTCTTAATTTTTTTGAGCAGGCGCAGGCGATAGACAAGGTGTTAGGCGTTTACGGTATTTCAAAAACGGAAATGTCTCAAAAGCTGGGCATAACGGAAACGGCTCTTAAGAACAAATTAAAACTTCTCAAAATTGAGCCTCTTGAGCGTGAGCGCATTTTATCAGCAGGTCTTACAGAGAGCCACGCCCGCGCACTTTTAAGGCTTAACGAAAAAGATATATCCTTAGTGCTTGACACGGTAATAGAAAAACAGTTGAGCGTGCGGCAAACCGAGCGGTTTATATCAGCCATTCTCTCCCCTAAAGAGATATCCGCCGAAGTAGAACACAAGACATTTAGAAAATCGGCAATAGGCAACGAAAAAATCTTTTCAAACAGCCTTTCTAAGCTACTTTCTACGCTTAAAAACTCCGGTATTGAGGCGAGCAGTATAAAGAAAGAAACAGAAGACTATATAGAATACGAAATAAGAATTGAGAAAAACACTGTTCACCAGCTCTCGCTTTCGGGCATTTAAGATTTTTGTTAAAATCTGCCGTTTGCCTTTCCCCTTGGGCAGACAGCGGTTTTATAAGCTCTTCAGTGCGGTCATGCACTACCGCACTGTGGGCAGACCATATTCATCCCCATACCAACTATCCCCACCGTTTTCGGTGGGGATAGTTGGCTTTTTACAAAAAGGTTTCAAAAATTACAATTGTGCAAACCGCCGGCAGACCAAACACTGCAGAAAACGGCACGGTATATACATTTATAGGTATATGCACTCCGCTAAACCGTGCCGTGAGATTAACTGCGGCTATAGCTAATATACCTATTAACGCATTTATCGCCACCGACCTTATTAGGCGGCGGCTTTTTATATGTAAAAAAAGAAGTATAAGTGTGAACACACAAAAAACACAAATTGTGATTATTCCTAAAGCTTTCATACATTTCCCTCCGAAGAATTATATGAAAAGGGCTGTTTTTATATGTCATTGAATGTCGCAGATTGCTTTTTTATTTTTTTTTGCGGACAGGAGGGAAACCGGATGAAAAAAGACGACAGCGCTTTGTGCTCTGCCATAAAAGCACTGCTAAATGAAAAATTGCCACAAGCGGAAGAGCAGTCTCTTAAAGACGAAGGCTTTATTCTTAAAAAGCCTACAAGAAAAGCCGCGTTGGCTATTGCAATTTATAAAAAGGCGGCGTCCGGAGACCTTTCTGCCATAAAGGAACTCCGAAGCATTTTAGCAGGGGATACCGAAAAAGGAAAGATTAGTAAGGCGGTGCTTATAATTGACGACACCAGAGGTTAAAATCTCCGAAATTATAGGCAAAGGGTACGATGAGTTTTGGAACTGCACTTCACGCTACAGAGTGCTTAAAGGCGGAAAGGCTTCGAAAAAAAGCTCTACTACCGCTCTAAACCTTATCTACAGACTTATGAAATATCCGCAGTCTAATCTTTTGGTTGTACGAAGGGTTATGAACACCCACCGTGACAGCACTTTTGCACAGCTTACATGGGCACAGTCACGGCTTAATGTATCACACCTTTGGAGCAACACGGTTTCTCCCATGGAGATGTGCTTTTTGCCGACAGGGCAAAAAATACTCTTTCGTGGATTTGACGATGTTTTGAAATTAGCGTCAGCCACAGTGGGGGCGGGCGTACTTAATTTTGTATGGATAGAAGAGGCATTCGAAATCGAAAACGAAGCCGACTTTGAAAAGCTCGATTTATCTGTCCCCCGTGGCAGAACGCCCGAAGGGCTTTTTAAGCAGACCACTCTCACCTTTAACCCTTGGAGTGCGTCACACTGGCTTAAAAAAAGGTTTTTTGATACCTCTTTGCCCGACACATCAACATTTTCAACGAACTATAAATGCAACGAGTTTT
>JAFXNY010000007.1 GCA_017529165.1 Clostridia bacterium | reverse complement strand
GTAGGCCTTGTAGGCGCACTTTTAATAATATTGCTTTTCGCACTGCTCATCTGGCGTGGCTTTACTATCGCAATGCGTGCACCCGATAAGTTCGGTTCATTATTGGCAATAGGACTTACTTTCCAAGTGGGTCTTCAGGCAATGCTTAATATTTGGGTTGTTACAAATACAATACCGAATACCGGTATCAGTCTTCCGTTTTTCAGCTACGGCGGTACTTCGCTTATAATACTGCTTGCGGAAATGGGTGTTGTTTTATCCGTTTCAAGAACGGCAAACATTGAAAAAACATAAGGGGAGAAGTATATGCATATTCTATTTGCCGGCGGCGGTACTGCGGGGCATATAAACCCTGCGCTTGCAATAGCCGGATATATAAGAGAAAAACATCCTGATTCGCATATAAGCTATATAGGAACACCTAACAAGCTCGAAGCACGGCTTGTGCCCGAAAAAGGATATAATTTCAGAACAATTGAAGTTGCCGGTCTTACAAGGTCATTATCGGCTAAAGGTCTTTTAAAAAATGCGAGAGCACTCTCGATGGCGGCAACGGCATCGGTAAATGCGAGACGCATACTTAAAGAACTGCAACCGGATGTTGTAATCGGTACGGGCGGATATGTAAGCGGTCCGGTACTCAGAGAGGCGGTAAAGTTGGGCATTAAAACTGCAATTCATGAGCAAAATGCCTTTCCCGGCGTTACTACTAAAATGTTGGCGTCTAAGGTAGACGCGGTTATGCTCGCTATGCCCGAAGCGCAGAAATATATGAAGCTTAGAAATAAGCCTTATATTACAGGAAATCCGGTAAGAAGAGAGCTTTTAAGTATAACCCGTGAAAGAGCACGCACAGCCCTCGGTATTGATAACCGTCCTCTTTTGCTATCTTTTGGTGGGTCTCTTGGGGCCAAGTATATAAATATGGCGGTCGAGGGACTTATTGAATGGCATAACAATACCGGCAGATTTTACCATATTCACGGCACAGGGACATCCGGATATGAAAATGTCGTAAACTACTTTAACGAAAAAAATATTAAGCTTAGCAGTGAAATAGATATTCGAGAATACATCAAAAATATGGACGAATGTATGGCGGCGGCAGACCTTGTTATATCAAGAGCAGGTGCTATTACACTCAGCGAAATAACTGCACTCGGCAAACCTGCGATTTTAATACCGTCTCCGTATGTGGCGGAAAATCATCAATTTCATAATGCAATGACCTTAAAGCGTGCCGGTACGGCGGAAATTATTGAGGAAAAAGACCTTACGGCAGAAAAGCTTATAAGCGTTGTTGAGGGCTTGATTGAAAACAAACCCCGTTTGGCTAAAATGAGTGAAAACGCAAAAAGAATTGCGATAACAGACGCTAACGAGCGTATATATGATGTGATTATGAGGCTATATACAAACGCATAAGTTTAATAACAAAAAAGCAAATCTCGCATAGTATAGACTAAAGTATTTGCGGGAGGCGCTTTATGCAAAGTCTCATAATTAACGGGGGTAGGCGGCTTGCCGGTACACTCAGTGTTCACGGTGCTAAAAACAGCGTTTTGCCGCTTATTTCGGCAACTATACTACTAAACGGAAAAAGCATTTTACATAATTGTCCCGATTTGTCCGATGTTTCGGCGGCACTTGATATAATTAAATCGTTGGGACTATCATTAGTTCAAAACGGTTCTGATATTGAAATAATATCTTATGATACTGATGCTTTCCGAATACCTGATGATTTAATGCGCCGTATGCGTTCATCTGTTATGTTTTTAGG
>JAFXNY010000072.1 GCA_017529165.1 Clostridia bacterium | reverse complement strand
TGTTGCAACAAGGAAAATAAAAACCGCCACGGCACTTACAAGCCAAAAGAAAACATCACCTATAAACACGGCAACAAAAGAATCTGCGCCCAAAACTCTTGTGGCTCTTATAATATCGTAGATAAAGCAAAGAATTGCACCTAATAACAGCGCATACATAAAGGTTTGCGCTTGTGAGCTTACACTAATTTCCCACATATCATCTGAATATTCTGGATATAAAGCCGCCGCCGGAGTTTTCACTTGCCATATATACAACGGCATGAATTGTGCCTGTTGCAGTGAGGTCGCCGGTATCTGTATTAAAGCTCTCTATCTTAACATTTTCGCCCTTGACGGTCATCCTACCGAGCGCAGTATCAAGAAGCACGGTTTCTTCATCAAAAGAAATCACCTGTTTAACTCCTGAAATATTAAGCTTTTTTCTACTCTCGATTATTACATTCTGTATGATGTGATTGTTATCTTCCAACCAAAACGCCCCCTCAATCATTTATATTGAGGAAGTCTTTTTATTATTCAATTATTTGATAGAGATTTATTGCGTCTTCTTTTTTAATAACATCACTTATTGCCGTTACTTTAATCTTTACGGTTCGGTTACCGAAAGATATATCAATAATATCTCCGATTTTAACATCATACGAAGCCTTAACCGACTTGCCGCCAACCTTTACTCTGCCTGCATCGCAGGCCTCGTTTGCAATGGTTCGGCGTTTTATAATTCTTGATAATTTTAAGTATTTATCTATTCTCATATCTTAAAAAAGTTAAGCCGCCGGAACCGGCGGCTTATGTGCTTGAATTATTTTATTGCATCCTTGAATGCTTTGCCTGCCTTGAATACAGGTGTTTTAGAAGCGGCAATCTTGATTTTAGCGCCTGTAGCGGGGTTGATGCCCTCACGAGCTGCACGCTTTCTTGTCTCGAAAGTGCCGAAGCCTACGAGCTGAACCTTATCGCCCTTCTTAACAGCCTTTGTAACAGCCTCGATTACTGCTGCTAATGCTTTTTCAGCATCTTTCTTTGTAAGATCTGCTTTTTCTGCAATTGCTGCAACTAATTCTGTTTTGTTCATAATATGAACCTCCTGTTTTTTTCTTTTAAGAAAACAAGGTTTTCTTAATTCTCTTAAAACCACTTTATATATTAAAGAGGTTTATATACTTATACCATATTTTGAAAAAAAAATCAACAACTTTTATTTAAAAAAATCAAAAAAACGCCTATTTTAAGCCTTTTTTGGTAAAATTAACGCACAAGTCTGATTTTTTTGCACAATTTTAAGATTTTTTCGCCCTTTGGTAATGTTAAAATATCTTCGCTCTCAAGAACTCTGAACACGCTAAGGGCAATTAAATATACTACTGCTGCCACAACTATAGCCGCCGCAGTTGCCAAAAAGTTACTATGCAAAACTCTGAAAACGAGATTATATACTACAAACGCCGAAACACCGGTACAAACGCCTGCAAAGAGCGGTTTAATGAGTATTGAATAAAAATCAGGCTTTATACCCGTATGTCTTATAAGGCAATACAGATTTGCTGTGAAAATATATAAGTAGCAAAGCGTTGTGCCTATCGGTACGCCGTAAATATTTATCTGCGGAGTACCCACAAGAATATAATTTGTAATTATCTTAAGCACTGCGCCTATGGCAATATTCTTAAGAGGGACGACCTCTTTTCCCACCGCCTGAAGCATTGCAATAATCGGAGAGTTTAAACCGGCGAATATTGCACACAGTCCTAAAACTCTTAAATTAGGCGCCGCTATCGCTATAGCATTTGCATCGTTATAAAGAAGGGACAGTATGCCTTTTGAAATTGCAAACATACCAAGACCGCAAGGCATTACTATTACAGCGGTTGTTCTGATAATTGTTTGCATATTAAACTTAACTGCCGCCATATCCTTTTTAGTCCATGTGCGAGCAAGCACAGGTATGGCGCTAATACCGAGTGTGGTAGTAAGTGTGGGTATCAGATGATATATTGAAAAAGCATAGCCTCTATGGCAACCATACAGTGCATTAGGTAAATCTGCAATAATATTAAATTGTTTTCCCTCTTTCGCCATCTGTGCGGTTTCAGAGGCAATAAACACACTGAATGTCTTTTCAAAATACTGCGGTGCTTTACCTATTGCCACTGCAAGTTGTTTTTGCACCATAGCAACATCTATAAGACTAGTAATATTATTTACAAGCGAACCGAGCACAACAGGAATGGCTATTGTAACCATTGCCTTGAGTATTTTTTTTGCTTTATCGGGTGCAGGAGATGTTTCATACAAGCTGTGTGGCAGATTTTTTTCGCCAAAAAACTTGTACTTTAAGAATAAGTAAAGGGTTGAAAACGCCTCCCCGATTGTGATACCTAAAAGCGCTCCGGCAACAGCGTAAGAAGTATTGTTTGTGCGAGCCAAAGTAACGGCCGCAATGCTGAGGCCAAATATAAGCTTTCCTGCCGCTTCAAATACTTCGCTGACTCCCGTAGGCGTCATATTACCGAGTCCCTCAAAATACCCTCTGTAAGCCGACATTATACAGCAAAACAGTATTGACGGCACTATGCATATCATTCCGGGCAGTGCGCCGGAATTAAGAGCTTTAAGCGTAAACTCACGCCCAAAGATTACAAAATGTGTATTCCCTGTAAGCAAGAACGCCAGAATGAGCATTAGTGCAAAGCCTACACCGCCCGTTACCAAAAAAACAAGCTGTGCAATATGCAGTGTCTTTTTAACATCCTTATATCTGCCCCTGGCAGAATATTCGGCAACCATTCTTGATATAGCGGTAGGAAGACCTGCCATAGCTATTGAATACATCGGCGTATAAAGGTCATAAGCAGTTGAAAAATATCCCATACCGCGAGGCCCTAATATATGAGCTAAAGGTATGCGGTATATTGCGCTTATTATCTTTGCCGCAAATGTTGCGGCTATCAACACAAAAGAGCCGTGAAGAAAGCTCTGTTGTTTTGTTTTTGTTTCAGACATCGGCTACTCCTTTGAGGCATTTAATAAAAGCTTCGCCTAAGGTTATTCCCTCATTTTCATTCATAGTGCTGTAGCTATCAGCGGCGTTATCATCCGCACCGTCAGATATTCGGCGCAGTGCGGCAAAGGGTATATTACTCATATGGCAAACTGACGCTATTGCGGCAGTTTCCATATCACAGCTTGTTGCGGAAAATGTATTTATTAAATGATCTCTGCTTTTCTTATCACTTATAAATCGGTCACCGCAAACAGCAGTGCCTGTTTGCTTTACAAAACCCGTGTTGCAGAAAATATCTGTAAGATGTTTATCTGAATAATAAATATACTCTTGACCGGGCTTTTGGCAGGGCTTGTACCCTAAAGGCGTTAAATCGAAGTCATGCTCTAAAAAGCTATCCGGCGCAATAAAATCGCCGGAGGCAACCCTTTGTAGTCCTCCGGATAAGCCGAAGTTTAATATGCACTCACACCCGCAGTCTATAAGATACATTGTACCTGCCGCAGCATTAACCTTTCCTATACCGCAAAGAAGTACTAAAACCTCGCTTTTGCCACACAAAAAACCGAACGCCCCCTTAAAAGGAGTGTCCACACAGACCACACCGCTTACCGCCTCATAAAAGGGTTTGTACTCACCGTCATCAGCGACAACAACCCCTATTTTCTTATATGACATACAGTTTATTCCTCAACCGAAACCTTTGCACCGCAGATATTGCAATAAACCGAGTTTTTATCTATATTTGCACCGCAATTCCCACAAATGCGCTTATTTTTAGCGTTCTGGATTTCATTATTAAGGCGTTCTATCTCATCGGTCTTTGCCTTGATATTTTCGACAATAGCTTTAACCTCGTCGCTTGCACTATCGTCATCCTTAATCATATCAAAATAAATCTTTCCGAGCGCAGTATAGTCCTTTTCCCTCTTTGATTTAAGGGAAGCTATATCAAACTTCTGCTTTTCGGTTGCGATAACCTCGCTCGTCTTTTTTGAAACGGTCTCAAAAACCTCTTTCGTTTTGTTTACAGCGCCATCAAAAAACTCCATAATTATACCTCCAAATATTTATTATTGTAATATGCTTTTATGCCTTGTTTACGAGTAATTATTTCATCAAATCTGTTTATATATTCATACGGATATTTGAAATTAAATATTCTTTCAATATTATTGCCTGCCGGCTCTTTAAGCTTGGTTACTGCCGATGCTCCGCAGGCGATAATCGTATGAGTTTCGTCCATAATATACACATTATAAAGTCCCTCATATCCTTTTTTTGCATACCCGACATTTTCAAGATTGCCAACCGTTTTACTCTGCCTATACATATAATAAGGCAAAAGTTTATTTTCTTCAAGTGTTTCTCTTGCGTATTCTACCATTTTTGATGCGGTAATACCGGTACTAATGTCCGGCAGTTCGCCGTTTCTCTTAATATTTGAAGCCCGTTTTATAGACAACGAATGAACGGTAATACTTTCGGGCGAGAGAGCAATCAGGCTGTCAACAGTGTTCTTAAAGCTATGGGGCGTATCATTTTGAAGCCCTGCAATAATATCGGTGTTTATGTTATTAAAGCCTAATTCTCTTGCAAGATAAAACGCCTGCTTCATCTGCTCTGCCGTATGCTTTCGACCTATTGCCTTAAGCACTTCATCATTCATACTCTGTGGGTTTATGCTGATACGGTTAACCCCTGCAGATTTTATTGCCATAAGCTTATCTTTATTAACAGTATCAGGTCTTCCGGCTTCTACTGTAAACTCTCTTATATGTGAAAAATCAAAGTTGTTTTGAATGCGGGAAAGCAACTCTTCAAGCTGTGAAGCCGTAATGGATGTAGGAGTACCTCCGCCCACATAAACCGTTTCAAGTCTTAAATTAAGTTTTTTTACAATCTCACTTGTGATTTCAAGCTCTTTTTTCAGTAGCCTTAAATACTCAGGTATAATATCCTTTGCATTTTCGATAGAGTGCGAAACAAAAGAGCAGTATGAACACCTTGACGGGCAAAAAGGAACCGAAACATAAAGGCTGAAAGATTCGGGTTTGCTTAAAAGTATTATGCTTTCTTCGCTCTTTGCCGTTTTCTCACAAAGTGAAACCATATTCTCCGAAGCAAGATAATCTTTTAGAAAGCGAGTGCGTGCGTATTCAGCACCGCCGGTTTTTGATAGTGACGAGAAAAGCTTTGCAGGTCTTATTCCCGTAAGTATGCCCCAATCGCTTTTATATCCGGTAATACGGCACATACAAGTATATAAGCACCGTGCTACTTTAAGTTCTTTTTCTTTCTCATCTAATGAGTTTATATGTTCACTCGCCTGCTCTGATTTCGAGCCGATATTTACTATTGATTTCGCAAGCTTATCCGTGATTTCGCAAACAGCGTAGTTTTC
>JAFXNY010000071.1 GCA_017529165.1 Clostridia bacterium | reverse complement strand
TCACAATTTATACTAAAATGTGGCATATAATAAAGATAATAAAACGAAAGGAAATAAAAAAGTTATGAGTTTTCGTTATAGGCTTATGCAGTTCATGAGCGGCAGATACGGCACTGATACTCTGTTTTATGTTTTGTTTACTTTAAGCGCCGTATTAGCTTTTATAAATATATTTCTGCGTTTAGCCGTTTTGCAAATAATTATTTATCTTATAATGATTTATGCGCTGTTTCGGGTTATGTCACGAAACACGCTCGCTCGTGCGAGGGAAAACCGTGCGGTTCTTAGTATATTTAATAATATCAAAAGCAAGATAGAGCTTCGCCGCCAGCGCAAGGCTGATTATACTCACATATATAAAAGGTGCCCATACTGCCGGGCAGTTTTAAGGCTTCCGAGGAAAAAGGGTAAGCACACTACGGTTTGCCCTAAATGCAACAGATCATTTAGCGTAAGGGTTTATCGGGAATAATTTGCCTTGACAGTTTAGTACAGTTATACTATAATTTAAGTAACAATTATAGGGGGTTGTTGATTATGTATAACAGAACACAGGTTAAGCTTCGTGCTAAGCAAACATTAGGCGCTAATTTCGGTCTTATATTCGGAACGCTTATTGTAGGCAGTCTTATTTTAGGCGGTCTCGGTGTTACCGGTATCGGAACTCTTATTTTAGCAGGTCCTATCGGTGTTGGCTTGGCACTTGTTCAGCTGTCCGCACTTCGTGGTGAGCAGGTAGAGTTCGGCGATATGTTCAAAGGCTTTAACAACTTTGGAACAAATTGCGGCGCCGGCGTTTTAGTAGCAGTTTTCACATTCCTTTGGTCATTGCTTTTCTGCATTCCGGGTATTGTAAAGGCTTATTCTTATTCAATGACATTTTACATACTTGCAGACCATCCGGAAATGAAAGCTACTGAAGCTATCACAGCCAGCCGTATGATGATGAAAGGCCGTAAATGGGACCTCTTTGTTTTAGATCTCAGTTTCTTATGGTGGATACTTTTAATTTGCGTTTCCTGCGGTGTTGCCGCTATCTATGTTGAGCCTTATATGGAACTCAGCCGTGCTTCATTCTATGAGTCAATCAAGGATGCTCCTGTAGAGCAAGCTTAATTTACAAACAGAAAAAATGCACTTCGGTTTTTCCGAAGTGCATTTTTTTATATCTTGAACAGTAGTTTATCATATGTGGGGTAGGGCCAATATTCTCGCTTTGTCTCAGTCTCTGCCGTGTCTGCAATATCCCTTATCTCATTCATAAGGGCAAGTATTTTATCGTGATAGAACAGAGCGGTGTCTGCTTTGTTAGCTATCTTTTTTGCATTTTCAATTTCACTTTTCAGAGAATCTGATAACTTAAATAACTTGGCGTTTTCATCCGATAGTCGCCGCACAAGCTCGCTTTCAACAAAGCAGTTTATATCGTCCCCTAATTTTTGCTTCTTTAACATACACTCGCAAAGAACATCAGTATAATTACTTATTGCAGGGATAACATCACGCTTTGTCATTTGTAAAAGCGTAAGGGCTTCAATATGTATTGTTTTGCAGTAATTATCGAGCCTTATTTCTTCACGGCATTTAAGTTCCGTTTCACTGAATACTCCGTGTGCTTCAAAAAGATTTATGTTTTCTCTGCTTGAGAGGAGAGGGAGAGCCTCGGCTGTGTTCTCAATACATAAAAGTCCACGCCGTTTAGCTTCCTCTTTCCACTCGTCAGAGTAGCCGTCTCCGTTAAATATTATACGCTTGTGGCTTTGTATTGTTTCTTTTATAAGTGCTTTTACATCGTTTTCAAAATCGCTTGATTTTTCGAGCTTATCTGCAAACTCACGAAAAGCCTCCGCTACAATGGTGTTTATTATAACATTTGTATCCGAAATTGAGGCGGATGAGCCGAGCATACGAAACTCAAACTTATTGCCCGTAAATGCAAACGGGGAAGTACGGTTGCGGTCTGTATTATCCTTTCTTATGAACGGGATAATATCTGTGCCTATTGTCATATTTGTTTTGTGAACATCGTTGTGGTGTTCGCCTTTTTGGATAGACTCTAAAAGCGAATCAAGCTCGTCCCCTAAATATATAGAGATTATCGCCGGAGGCGCCTCTGCCGCCCCGAGCCTCATATCATTACCTGCTGAAGCTATTGCTATGCGCAATAAATCTTGATGCTCGTCCACAGCCTTGATTACTGCCGATAATGTAAGCAGAAACAGATTATTCGAGCTTGCATTCTTGCCGGGTTTAAGAAGATTTATGCCTGTATCTGTGCAAATCGACCAGTTATTGTGCTTGCCGCTTCCGTTTACACCGGCAAACGGTTTTTCGTGCAGAATACATACAAGGCCGTGTTCCTCGGCGGTCTTTTTCATAAGCTCCATAGTAAGCTGGTTGTGGTCTGCCGCAATATTTGTGTTCGAAAAAACAGGTGCCAGCTCATACTGTGCAGGTGCCGCCTCATTATGCTCGGTTTTAGCCATAACGCCGAGCTCCCAGAGCTTTTTATCAAGGTCACGCATAAATGCTGCAACGCGGGGTCTTATAACGCCGAAATAATGGTCTTCCATTTCTTGCCCCTTAGGCGGCTTTGCGCCGAGCAGAGTTCTTCCGCAGAAAACAAGATCTGGGCGTTTGTCAAACAGCTCTTTGTCAACCAAAAAGTACTCTTGTTCAGGACCTACCATTGTATTTATCCGCTTAACATCATTTATGCCAAACAGATTTACTATGCGAAGAGCCTGCCTGTTTATAGCATCCATTGAGCGTAAAAGAGGCGTTTTTTGGTCAAGCGCTTCACCCTCGTAAGAACAAAAAGCTGTTGGTATGCAAAGCGTGCCGTCTTTAACAAATGCGTAAGAGCTCGGGTCCCAAGCCGTATATCCTCTGGCCTCAAATGTAGCCCGCAAACCGCCCGAGGGGAAGCTGGATGCATCCGGCTCACCTTTTATTAGCTCCTTGCCCGAAAACTCTAAGAGCGCTTTGCCGTCCTTGCCTACAGATATAAAACTATCGTGCTTTTCGGCAGTTATATCGGTCATCGGCTGGAACCAGTGGGTAAAATGTGTAGCCCCCTTCTCGATTGCCCAGTCTTTCATTGCGTTTGCCACGGTATCGGCTATCGAGCTGTCAATACTCTTTCGCTCGTCTATTGAAGTTTTAAGTGTGTGGTATATGTCCTCGGGCAGTCTCGCTTTCATTGTTTCGTCATCAAAAACGAAACTGCCGAAAATCTCTTTAATATC
>JAFXNY010000070.1 GCA_017529165.1 Clostridia bacterium | reverse complement strand
TATATTAAAGAGCATTTGGAAGAGATCCGCTTTAGGGTTCGCAAAGGGGAAAAATCAAAATATCAGGAAGCGGCGGCGGCTATGGGTTTAAGTGTCGCAAAGTTTTTTTTGCTTGCAGCCGATAAACTGATAGAAGAACAAGAATTACCCTTTGATTATTCCGAAAACCAATAAAGCAAAGATAAGCAAAAGTAAACTTTTTAAGGGGTTTTTACTACTTTGCAAGTATAGCAAGTGTATATACACTTACAACTTGTTAGGGGCATACCCTAAAACCCAAAACATCACCCAGGACTGACGAAAAAAAATAAAAAGGTACTTCTGCGACTTTTTAAGGGTGCGGGTGCGAATGACCGCGGTTTTTACTTCTGTGAGATAAAAAAATAATTTGGAATTTCGTTACGCGATGGGGTGGCAAAACGCTACCCCATCGCAAGGGGTTTCCGAAATGGAAGTAGCGTTTTGCTACCCCCCTTTTTTGCTTCGGGCTTGGTTGCTGAAAGTTGACCGAGGGGTGGAAAATCTTCCCTCTCTACGGGAATTTTTTTTAATTTCATTTGTGCCGATGCGCAACAGGGGGTTTGGGGCTTCACCAATCAATTCTTAAAAGGAATTTTTAACAAATTTGTAAGTGGCTTGCAAAGGAAATAAAAACAGAAAAAAAACAAAGTCGATCACATAAATTTTTATGGACGGCATAAAATAAAAAAGTCAAGATAAAACTTGACAATTTGGGCTTATGGGTTTATAATAAGACTAACAAAATTTAGGAACGCATACAGTACGATGCGGACAAAGAGAAAACGGAGGCAATGCGACTGCCTCCGCTTTCTTTTTTCATCCCCCGTTTTGGTGTGGCGGTGGGAGTGCCACGGGCTTATTGCCGCTGCGGTTTAGATTACCTATCAAGCCACTTGCTGATGAAATTTGAAATAACACCCGCTGCGATAGATAAAACAAAATTTATAAAGGAACACATACAGCCCGACCCCCTTTCTGTTGCCAGTATGGGGAGCGACAACACAGTTATTGTAACACATTCCGACAAATTATGCAATATCAATCTAAGCACTCTGTGAAGGGCTTTCCAAAATGGAAGTACCCACACAAGGAAAATAAATCTTATATAAAACATTGCTTTTTTTGATTTTTCTATCGTGAAATTCATCTTACATTTTACACATATTACATTGTATAGTCTGACAAATAAGGGCGTACTAAAAGCGTACTACTATTTTTGAAGTATAAAATCAAATCTAAAAATATAACTATATATAGTAATTTCTGTAATAAAAAATTGTGTATGTAGTATGTGTTTTGTTTTAGACACCGAGTGGGAATAATCGAACAAAACGCCGTAAGTCCTTATTATTGAGGGTTTGCGGCGTTTTTTGTTAAACAAACGTACTAAAAACGTACTAATTATTTAATTCGTCTAATTTTTCAGCGACAAGGCTGTGCTTATTGGGGTATAAATGGGAATAGGTTTGTAATGTGGTTTGTATGTTTTCGTGTCCGAGGCGTTCCGATATGAGCAGAGGGGAAAAACCTTGCTCGATCAATAAAGATGCGTGAGAGTGTCTGAGGTCGTGAACGCGAATTTTCTTCACACCCGCCGCCATGCAGGCTTTTTGCATTTCATAGTTGATATAATGCTTATTGACGGGGAAAAGACGCTCCGGTGGTCTGTAATCGTACAATTTGGCGGTGTATTCCCGAAGCATATTGCATAGGAAGTCAGGCAGCGTTATTGTACGCTTGCTTTTTGAGGTCTTAGGTGTAAGTATGAGGTCTTTGCCGTCAAGCTGTGCAAAATTCTTGCTGATCTGAACGGTTTTTGCATCAAGGTCAAAGTCGGTAAGTGTAAGAGCCAGGAGCTCACCGGAGCGCATACCCGTCCAAAATAACAGGCTGAATATTATCTTTTGCAGCGGAGCATCTTCAAGAACGGAAATAAACCGTTTGAACTCCTGTAGCGTCCAGAACTGCATCGAGTCTGCATTGTGTTTGCCGATGCTGCCGCATACCCGTACAGGGTTTTCGGGCAGCTTATAGTACTTTTGGGCATAGTTGAAAATGGCTGATAATTGGTTGTTTACGGTCTTTAAATATGTTTCAGAGTACGGTTTGCCTTTTTCGTCCCGGTAGGCTATAAGCTCATTTTGCCAATGCCTGATTTTGGCTGCATCAAAGTCACTCAGGGGGATATCCTTTAGATATGGCAGCAGCTTTGTATTTATCATAGTTTCTTTGTTGTATAGCGTGGTAGGCTTCAGACGGCTGCGGCAATCTTCGAGGTACAATTCTACAAGACTGCCGAAGGTCATAGAACAATCGGCAGTTGTTTTGCTTAAGAACTCTCGCTCGTATGCCTTAGCCTCGCGCTGTGTTTTAAAACCCTCTTTCTTTTTCTGCTTGCGCTTACCTTGCCAATCCTCATAGTAGAATTTGCAGTACCAGGTGCCGCGCTGTTCGTTTTTGTATGCAGGCATATATAATTACCTCCTTTTTGTAAAGGCTTGTAAATGGGGCGGTTTTTTGCTTGTGGTGGGGTGTACCAATTTGTTACATCCTTTAATTATTATTGTTATTATTTATTTTTGATGATAGCTTAAATATTGTAAAGTCTTTTATCTCTTTTACTAAATCAATAAATTCATTTTCATTAAGATTTATTTCTTTGTCATTTTTAATAATTTTATGGATGCAATCCCCGTTGTCATTATAATCTATGATATATCTAAGCCCAATAGCTGTTAAAAATTTTATAAAGGTTTCCTCTTCATAACTATTCAAATACTCGGAGGGATTTCCGCCCGCGTGAGGTATGTGTTTAAGAAAAACCATAGGATCTGTTTGGAAAAAACTTGCAAATTTAATCGCATCGCTATATGGTATTTCAATGTTATCATAGAGATAATTGTTTATATCGTGGTATTTGGGAGGGTCGCATGAATCGTTTATAAAATCTGATAAGTCGAAGAATGACAAGTTTCTTTTCTTGGCCTCTTCTGCTATTTGTCTTCCAAATTCTGTTGTTTTATCAATAAGAATACATATTTCATCATTACTGTTTGTATAAAACTTATTAACAAGTAGATCAAGTATATCAATATTTAGAGCATTTGCTAATTTTTCAAGTATATGATATTTGGGTTCACGTTTGTTTAATTCGTATTGCTGAATAGTCCCTTTTGCCAATCCTGTTCGTTCTGCTAATTCTTTTTGTGTCAATCCAGCTAATTTTCTGTATTTTTTTATGTTTTCGCCTATCATTTGTTGCCACCTCATATTAATAATATCATAAATTAAGATAAAAAGCAATCATTTTGAGTATTTAAAAATAAAAAAAATACTTGACAATCAAAATGAATATATTTATAATAGTACACAGAAAAGCAATCAAAATGAGTGTCAACGGGAGGTGGTAAAATGAAAGTAAACAAAGCAAAATTAAATTATGCAATGGCTGCGGCTTGTTTGACTACAAGTGAACTTGGTGAAAAAACGGGATTACCGCGAGGTACATTCTTAAATGCCGTAGTAGGTAAGAATGTAAGACCCAAAACGGCGGGACTTATTGCAAAAGCTTTAGGCGTAAAAATCGAAGATCTTATTGAGGAGGTATGACAATGCAAAACACACAAGAAAAGAAATTCCTTACGGCGGCGGATGTCGCGGAGTATATGAGCATCTCCAAGTCTATGGCATATACTATTATTCGCAAGATGAACAAGGAACTTGAGAGCCGGGGAAAGATTATTGTACATGGTAAGATAAGCCGCCGATACTTCGAGGAAAAAATATATGTATAAGGCGGTGAGCGTGTGAATGATCAAAACGCTCCTGGCGGCGGGTGGATTTGTTTGTGGCGTGATTTGTTAGATAAGCCTATTTGGTGTTGCAGCACACCGGAACAAAAAACAATATTAATAACGCTTTTGTTAATGGCTAATCATAAACCCAACAAGTGGGAATTTAACGGTAAATTGTATGAAGTTCAAGCCGGACAGTTTGTAACTTCATTGCCTAACATTGTAAAAAAATGTGGTAAAAATATAACAGTACAAAAAGTTAGAACAACTTTAAAGCGTTTTGAAAAACTTGGTTTTTTAACAGACAAATCAACAAGACAAAACAGGCTTATAACCATAGTAAATTGGGCAAAATATCAAGTTAAAGATTATTTATCAACAGACGATTTAACAGACAACCAACAGACACTTAACAGACAGCTAACAGACAATCAACAGACACTTAACAGACAGCTAACAGCTAACAACAATGATAACAATGATAACAATGTAAACAATGATAACAAGAGTATATCTATATCTAACGATATAGATTGTTGCACTGACGTGCAACGCATCACGTCCGAGTGGAACACCTTAGAGGTATACGGCATTAAAAAAGTTGTTAAGATCGCATCGGGTACCAAACGGCATAACGCCCTTAGGGCAAGAATAAAGCAATATAGTCTTGATGCGGTCATTAGCGCGATAGACAACATAAGGTTAAGTGACTTCCTTCAAGGAAAGAATAACAAGGGTTGGGTCATTACGTTTGATTGGTTTGTTATGCCCAATAATTTTATAAAGGTACTGGAAGGAAATTATACAAATACTATATCCCAAAGCAACAAGACCGAAAGCACGGGCAACCCATATTTCGATTTACTTAGGGAAATGGAAGAGGAAAAAAGGAAGAGGAGTGATACAATTGACGTTTAATGAAATTATGATCTTATTGGGTCAAATAAATATTATTTATCCCAATGAAAAACCGGGCGGTAAAGAAGAAATGGCCGTCAGGGCTAAACTTTGGCAAGAGGATCTATGCGATGTGAGTGCGGAACTTGTCGAAATGGCTTTTCGCCAATACCGTAAAACAAATACAAGCGGATTTGCACCCAAACCCGCCCACTTGTTAAATATAATACGCTGTGTGTTTGGAAAAAGCCTTGATGACGGCGAAATTACCTGCCTACTTAAAAGAGCGTTAAGCAACAGCGCATTTAATAGCCAGGCAGAGTTTGACCGCCTCCCCGATGATTTAAAAAAAGTGGTGGGAAATGCCGGGGAATTGTATTATCAAAGCCAGCGCAGCCTTACAGACACCGACTTTTACATAAAGGGCATTATAAAAGAGTACAAGATTAGACTTGAAAGTGGTATGCTTGATAATTCCCTGCTTGTTGCTGCGGAAGGAAACATCCAAATAGGCAATAATGCGGAAAAACTGACAACTATTGACAAACCGTAAAAGACAATATGAGGTGCTTTGATATGGCACATCTGAAAGCAGGAAAATCTATCAAGGGCGAACAGGTTACAATATAATAAACGTTTGCGGGGGTTGAGCTATGGACTTATCTAATGAAAAATTAGTTAGTCTGATACAAGGCGGCATTTTCCCAAAAGAACACCTTGAAACTTTATTCTTGCAAAATGAAGCATTTACCAATACTATTATAACCAAATGCGGCGGCAAGATCCACTTTGAAGACTTGAAGCAAGAGAGTTATATAACTCTATGTGAGTGCGCCGCAAAATTCGACAGTTCAAAAAAGTGTAAATTTATCACATATTACGGGCAGGCTTTAAAAATTATGCTGCACGAATACAGCGCACGATCGGCGGCGGTACATATTCCCGTCAATGACTATACCAAAGTTAAGGACACTATAAAAACAATATCCCTTGATACATCAATAAAAGCCAATCTCGATTTAACTATCGGCGATCTGATACCCGACACGGCGGGGAGCTTCGAGGATAAGACCATAAACAAAATAGACGGCGGGAGACTGTGGCAAGCGTGCCGCCGCCGACTGAACAAAAAGCAGTTTTCTATAATTTGGCTGCACTATGTAAGACAAAAGAGCCTTAAGGATATAGCCGGGCTTTTCAACGTCTCCCAGGGGTGTATATATGACTGGCACAAAAAAATTTTGCGGCGGCTGAAAAGAAGCCCCGAAATACAGGCATATAATAATTGCTTTTATAGGCATATTACCTTAAATACCTTTAAAATAACACACACAAGCGCGGTAGAGTGGGCAGCACTAAAGCGGGAACAGATAGGACGAGGGGCGGAAAAACTTATATTATCTATTGAAAAACTTGAAAAACCTTGAAATAAGATCCTATATATAGTATAATAAATATAGGGAAAAGCCGCAAATTTCGGACTATTTAAAAGAGGGTGGGCGCGTATTGTCTGCCCTTTTTTATTGAAAAATGTTAGTAAATGTTAGCATTTCCTGCGTTAAAAAATCGAACTATAGTTCGGGTTTATTATGCCGCAAACCCGCATAAATAGAGGGCGCGGGGAATTATTTTTCTGATTTTGTGTTGTGTATATTGTACAAGAAAACCTGATAAAACCTGAAATTAAATTTATATATATTGTATATAATGTTGTCAAAAGTTGACATATCCCCCCGTTGAAAGAGCCACACCCCCGCAAAACTTGACCGATGTGCCCACCCAAATTTTAACGGGGGTAAATTTTCTATAGGGGGGTGGGGTTAAAGAGGGCAGAGCCGCCGCCCAAAAGCGGGCGGAGCTGTCCGGGCAAAATACCGCTAAAGAAAAAAGACAGCCTTGCAGCTGTCCTTGTTTTGACGAATTGACGAAAAAAGACGAAATACGGGCTTACTTGTTGGCGCAGGCAAGCCCGCTTTGTGGGGGTCTGCGAAATACCGACCCCTATTTAATTTGTGCTGGGGGTTATATCCTTTTACTGTCTTTTGCGGTGGGTGCTACCAACACCCGCGCGCCGCATCGGCGGCGGTCTTATGTCATTTAATGCCATTTTTTTAGGTTTCCGCCTCGGGTGTCTGTAATGCAAGCGGCATTTTGCCCGTTTTAATGAACTCAACGGCGCACATAAACCCATAATAAAAGCCCTGTTTTTGTGCCTCAACCTCAACCGCCCCGGCAAGATCTTCGAGTTGTGAACGTTCATTTTTGAATTTTGGGTTATCATAATAAAAATTTGTGTGTTCTTTGCCCGCTTTCAGATAGCTTTTAAAATCAGAGTGCCTTAAATTATCTTCACCCAAGATATAATTTATTGCCGTTTCAAGTACGAAACTTTCAAAAAGTTTTTTTTCTATGTTCATTTTTCCGCCGCTTTTCTGTTTTTAGCGGCTTTATAGCCTTGATAAAAGCCGACATCGAAAGCATCACACACAGCCGTTGCCTTATCCTCTTTTGATAATTCTATTATTTTGTTTATATCCATTATAGATATATCAAAGCGGCGGTTTTTGTGAACAAGCCCCAAGCCCTTTTTTATTGCCTTATCTATGTTTAATTTTGCCATTGCTTCAACCTCCTTTTCAAAGTAAGCCTTTTATTTCTCTTATGCGCTCTACTATATATAACATTCCGTAATAAATGCCCTGTTCCTGGTAAGCGGTAATACAATCTATTAACAAGTCTTCCATTTCACATTTTTTGTTAAATTCCATATCAGGCGGCATAAGTGCTTTTTTTAAATTGTCAAAGGCTTCCTCAGTTTTTGGAAAAAGCTCAAAGCCTTGTATATCTGAATAATTGTAAACCTCATATATATATCTATCGGCAAGTGCCATTACCTTATTATCGATTTTCATAAATATAATACCTCTTTTCTAAATTGGTTTTTCTTGACCTTTTCAAAAAAGAGTGCTACAATGTAGTTGCAGCCCTCTTTTGGGTCTGTGATCAATGTGTTGTACCTCCCGCAAGCCCGCCGCTGGTAGACTTGCAGGGGGTATTATTTTTTTTAGAAATGAATAGCCAAGCGCGCGCCGTATGTGCTGCGAGTATCATAACCGCCGACTATGTTATAAATATGTGCTTTAATCTCTCCTACCTTATCCATTAAAGGGGCAAGTACCGCCGCCACTTCCGCGGGAATATAACCCAGGTGATACGCTGCGGACCCGTTGACCGATACAAGAACTTTGATAGCGTTTTTGTCGGTCATATTATTGTTTTCTCTTGTAAGCGTTGTTTTTACTTCTGCGCCCTGTCTGATGTAGTTTTCAAGTCTCTTTAAGGCTTCCTGGCGGCGGTTGAATGTTACTCCCGCTATCTTACAAAACATTTTTTTTGCTTTCACGAGCTGCCAAGCTCTCTTTAATGCAGCCGATAAACAGCCGATTTTTTTAACAAGCTGATTTGCTATGTACATTACTTCTTTTCTTGTTTTTGTAATCTCTTTCATAGTTTCTACTTCCTTTCTTGTTTTGTCTGTTATCAATGTGTTTTTCCCTTTCGGTAATTATATTATATCACTATTGCGCACTATATACAAGACGGAATAATAAACAAATATTGCGCGCTATATATATTATATTTCGTATAATCTGCCTATTGCGTGCAATATTGACAAGGTGTATAATAATATTGTAAGGTGGAGAAGATGCACCCCTATTTTTAAGTACCGGGGCGCGGTTATCTCAAGCATATTTTTATTAGGTAAGCGCCGCATGGCTGCCCGTGAACGCGACCTCCGCGCTCGTAAGACCGTGTCCTTGGAAAATTCCTTCAACGACAAGAAGGAAGGCAAGCTCTCTGAACTCAACCTCATCGTCAAGGCCGACGT
>JAFXNY010000069.1 GCA_017529165.1 Clostridia bacterium | reverse complement strand
TAAGCGAAAACCGCTCTGTTGAGCGGTTTTTAAGGGGCGTGGGTGGTATTGGCGGGAGTGGAGTGCAGTCCGAAAATCATACTGATTTTCGGCGAACGGCACTTCCGTCCAAGAGAGTGTCGACTTTTTCGACACTCTCAACCGCCGGCATAATTGCCGGCGGGAATACAACTGTTAAATTATTTGATTTTTGCGTTATCATAAAGGAAGTCTTTTACAACATATTCAACCTTTTCCATCTCGTCAAGTACCGACTGCCCCGATTTTCTGCTTTCAGGCAAATCATAATCGGCTTTTAGCCCCTCTTTTTGAAGAACGGCATAATAAACCATTTTATCCTTTGTTTGCTCATCGGAAGCCGCATTCATTTCAGTTTTGAAATCATCTACAGTCATATTATATTGACTGCTTAACATATCCTCGAAACTTGCATTGTAATTTTTTTGATAGTGACTGTCATAAAAATCGTAAACTGCATTTACAAAAATCTCCCTGTCTTTTTCGGGATAATCTATTATCTCACTGCTTGAAATTAAAGTGTCGGATAGCAGTTGCTGTGTCGCCCGCTTCTCGGCATCTTTAACATACTCTTTTTCGCTACCGAAGCCCAACTCGCTGTAATGCTCTTTGACATCGACTTCATCTGTGCTCTTAACATAGTTAACCTTTACCGTAAACACAACCGCTTTACCGGCGAGCTCTGCACTTCCGTAGTTTTCCGGAAATGTAAGACTTAAATCAACCGTATCGCCTATATTAACACCGATAAGTCCGTCTTCAAAGCCGGGAATAAATGTATTAGAACCGATAGTAAGGTCATAGCCCTGTGCAGTGCCGCCATCAAAGGCAACGCCATCCTTTTTACCCTCGTAATCGATATTGGCGACATCACCGTTTTGCACCGTACCTTTAGTCTTCTTCTCAAAAATGTTATTACTTGAAACATCTGTTTGATAAACAGATTGGAGTGCCGCTTCATACTCATCCGACTTCGTATCAACACTAAGTCCTTTATACTTTCCAAGCGTTACATATTTTGATAAATCGGTGTTACCGTAGATTAAAGTTTTAGTCTGTTTACCGCCGCAGGCGCAAAGCGATAGAATCACCGTAATAATGGAGATTGCCGATAATATTTTGCTCAATTTTTTCATTTTCCTTCTCCTTTGGAATTGTGTTTAAGATATGCGTTTATAAAGCCGTCAAGGTCGCCGTCCATAACAGCGCCTATGTTGCCGGTTTCAAAGTCTGTACGGTGGTCTTTTACCATTGTATATGGCATAAAGACATACGAGCGTATCTGCGAGCCCCAGGCATTTTCCATTTGAACACCCTTGATATCCTCTATTTTTTCAAGGTGCTCACG
This sequence comes from Clostridia bacterium, assembly GCA_017529165.1. The sequence goes on along the minus strand of JAFXNY010000069.1, from coordinate 2,855 downwards.
CTCTTTTATCTCGAGTAGCTTTGACTTTAGCATTTTCATAGCCTGTTCTCTGTTCTGGAACTGACTGCGTTCATTCTGGCAGGCAACCACAATGCCTGTTGGTATATGCGTAAGACGAACAGCAGACGAGGTTTTGTTGATGTGCTGACCGCCGGCGCCCGAAGAGCGGAAAACATCCATTTTGATGTCTTCATCCCTTATTTCTATGTTTATATCATCGCTTATTTCCGGCATAACCTCTATTGCGGCAAAGGAGGTATGCCTCCTGCCCGAAGCGTCAAACGGAGAAACACGCACAAGGCGGTGAACACCCGACTCGCTTTTTAAGTAGCCGTAGGCGTTTTCGCCCTCAACCAACATTGTGGCACTTTTAAGACCTGCCTCATCACCGTCTAAAAAGTCAAGTATTTTAACCAAAAAACCGTGCCGCTCGCCCCAGCGAGTGTACATACGAACAAGCATTGATACCCAGTCCATAGCCTCCGTTCCGCCGGCTCCCGAATGGAATGTTAGTATGGCATTGTTGCGGTCATATTCGCCGGTAAGCAGAGTAGATAAGGTTTGTGCGGAAAGGTCGCTTTCAAGAGTATCTATTGAAGCTGTTATCTCCTCTACAAGCGATAAATCGCCCTCCTCATCTCCCATATCTATAAGCACTTCGAGGTCGTCAAACGATGCTTTCAGCCTATCATAAGATTCCACTGCGTTTTTTAGCTTACCTGTCTTTTGCAAAACGGCTTGAGAGGCTTCAAGGTCATCCCAAAACCCCGGTGCGGCAGACTTTAATTCAAGCTCCTCTATTTCACGGCACAGGCGACTGTACCCTATAGCGTCTTTAAGCTCTGTTATCTCTTCTTTGTGAGATAGCAACCGCTGTTTTAACTGTTCAAACTCAAGCATAAATTACTCCTTTTTAAGCAGATATGCGTGCCACTCCTCACGGGTTGGCGCACTTAGTATCTTAAAGCCGTGTTTACTTGCAGACTCCTCCACTTCTTTTGCACGGATATCAATAATACCCGATACCAGAAGATAGCCGTCATTCGTCATATAATCAGAGATATTTTCAAACAAACGCATTACCACATCCGCAACAATATTTGCGCAGACTATATCATATTTTCCGTTTACTTTATCCGCAAGGTCGCCGAGTAAAAACTCGGTTTTATCGGCAACGCCGTTTATTTTGGCGTTTTTATTTGCCGTATCTACAGCCAGCTCATCAATATCCACGCCCACAGCGCTTTTAGCGCCTAAAAGGCAGGCCGCTACAGCCAAAATACCGCTGCCTGTTCCTATATCTAACACCTTTGTTTTATTGTTTATAAGACTTTCTAACATACTAAGGCACAAATATGTTGTGGCATGCGCCCCTGTACCGAAAGCAGCACCGGGGTCAAGCGATATAACCTTACGGTTTTGCGTGTTTGCGTAACTTTCCCATGTGGGACATACAGCAAGCTTTTCGCCCACCTCAAAAGCCTTAAAATATTTTTTCCAATTCTCGTTCCAATCTTCATCATCTACAGAAGTTTTGCAAACAGAATAATCTATACTTTCGGCTTTAAGCCGTTCTTTAAGATAGGCTATTGCCTCGTTGGCATTATCTTCGTTTGAAATATAGATGTGAATAATTGCAGTCTCTCTGTCTTTTTTAACCAAATCCTCATCAATTAAATCTATGTGTGCTATTGTTTTTGCATCCTCTTCGAGATTTGAATAGTCCTCAATGTAAATGCCGTATGGCACTGTCATATTCGCTATTGCCGCCGCAGTATCGACATCTGCCACCGGCACTTTTATCGCTATTTCATTCCAATCCATAATATCCCCTAAATACCAAAATAATCTGACACTTTGCCGACAGGCGCCACTATACTTCCCTGCCTGATTTTATCTCTTCCTCCGCCCTTTACTGTAAAGACCAATTTAAGCTTTTGAAACTCGTTTTCTATATCCGGCGAGCCGCCGCACATAACAAACGCTGTGCCGTTTCCGTTTTCAGTAATGGCAACACGCACTCCGCCGTGAGTCTTATGTAAACCGTCTGCTAAAAACTGCAGGTCTTTAATATCAGCATTTTTTAAGATTATCGCCTTTTTTGATATACCAAAATGCTTTATCATATACGAAAACAGCTGTTCTTTAGTATTTTTAAGTGTTTGCTTTTCCTGCTCGTATCTCCCCCACAAATCAAAAACCGTATTTTTAAGTGTTTGAGGCTTTGCCGATAAAAGCTTACAAACAGCGTCTATATCAGCTGTTTTTTGTGAATAATCATTTAGAGCAAAGCTACCGCACTTCATAAAAATACGGGTGCCTCCGTGTTGTTTTTCGGTACCTAAAAACTTAATTATCCCTATTTCACCGGTTGATTTCACATGCGGAGCGCAACACGCACAGATATCGGTATTTTCTATCTCTACAAGCCTTATTTTCCCCTCAATTGAGGACTTGTAGCGGTAGCTTATACTTTTAAGCTCATCATTAGTTGGGTAGTAAGCCTTTACACTTAAGTTCTGCCATACTCTTTTATTTGCTTCAGCCTCAATTTCACTTAAATCTTTTGCACTGAAAAAACCGTTAAAATCAAAAGTAACTTCGCTTTCATTTAGGTGAAAGCCTATGTTATCAAAGCCGTACTTTTTATAAACAATACCAGATACAATATGCTCGGCGGTATGATTTTGCATAAAATTAAAACGCCTTGCAAAATCAATTTCACCATTTACGCTGTCTCCTACACCTAGAGGAGATTTTGTGTAATGGTAAATCTCACCGTTTTCTATTTGAACGCCCCTCACTTCTATACCACCAAGATACCCTTTATCGCAGGGTTGTCCTCCGGCTTCGGG
>JAFXNY010000068.1 GCA_017529165.1 Clostridia bacterium | reverse complement strand
TAAGCGAAAACCGCTCTGTTGAGCGGTTTTTAAGGGGCGTGGGTGGTATTGGCGGGAGTGGAGTGCAGTCCGAAAATCATACTGATTTTCGGCGAACGGCACTTCCGTCCAAGAGAGTGTCGACTTTTTCGACACTCTCAAGCGGCAAGGCTTAGCCTTGCCGCTTAAATTATCCTATGATTTCTTCTGCTGTTTTAATAGCGAATTGTGATAGGGCGTTAAAGTCCATAGACTCTATATAATATTTTTCAAGCTTATCGTGAGCTTCCTTTGCACTTTTAAGCGAAGATACAGCACCAAAGAGTAGTTGACTTGCTATCTTTCTGTTGAAAAGTATTCTGCCCCGATATTTTTTTGATATAGCTTTGTTAGTAAATCTTCTCGCGTGTATTCGCCGAACATTCGTATCAAAGTTTATAAACTCATTTTCGGTTACAAATGCCAAAGATAATTCCGGTATTATTATGTGGTCTATAAGCTCACTCGGTAAAAACGGGTTTTTAAGGGTTATTATGTTATATCCTCTTTCCATTGCTGCCGCACGCAGATATTTCATAATATCTCCAGAAGCACCGCCAAACTTATCTTCAATTACCACGATATTTTTATAATATTCGGTTACGGTTTTTGAAAAGCCAACAATGCCTTTTGGCGTTATTCCGCCTATAAATCTTATAAACTCACTGCCCTTTTTGCCGGTCTTTTCCGGCAGATATTTTTCGGATAATCGTTTAGCAAATCTTAAAACAGATAATCTTTCGGTATAAAGGCGGGAAAGCTTTAGGTTATCATATAATACTTCTCCTGCCGCCGATAAATACGCCGCCGCCGTTTTATGAAAATTAGAGTTTAGCTTTGTGGCTTCCTCAATTTTGTTTGCATTACTAAAAAGCTTATCACTATCCCAAAACTCGCCGAGGTTTATTATGTTTTCGCACGCACCGGGAAGTCTTGGCTCTACTATGTGCGGAGCCGTGCCGTCTAATACAACCGTCTTTATATCTTCTATTATAACACCGTCCAGTGAATCTGGGTCGGATGAGCAGGGGCAAAGGATAACACTGTACCCTTTATCGCTCGCTTTTGCTGCAATATACTTCATAAAACTCGATTTACCGGTGCCCGGTCCACCCTTTATAATATAGGCGTGCCAACTGCACGGTATGTAGCTATCGGCGAAGTGGGAAACAAAACCCTCGGCTGAGTTGGCGGCTAAAAAGTATTTTTGCATTTTTTGCCCTCCTAAAAAGATTTTTGTCACAACACATAATATTCATATAAAAAAGATTTGCCACAGATAATGTTTTATGGTATATTTAATTTGTGAGTCGGCCGTGCGGTTGCGCATACATTGTATGTGAGGAAAGTCCGGGCTTCACAGGGCAGGATAACAGCTAACGGCTGCCGAGGGTGACCTCAGGGCGAGTGCAACAGAAATATACCGCCGCTTTTGCGGTAAGGGTGGAAAAGTGAGGTAAGAGCTCACTGCGCCCATAGGTAACTATGGGGGCCTGTAAACCCTATCCGAAGCAACGCTGAATGTGGCTATACGCTTGCCCGGCGTGCCACGAAAAGCGGCTTGAGCGCATAGGCGACTGTGCGCCCAGATAGATAACCGTGCAAGACAGAACCCGGCTTACAGGCCGGCTCACGACCAGAAGGCAGATGTCGGATAACAGATATGGGACTATATGCGGCGGATATTCCGCCGCATTTTACTTGCAAAAGCATATATATTGTGGTAGAATGCCTTTAGGTGCATGTATATGACAAAATTGTATATAGTTCGGCACTGTGAGGCCGAGGGGAACAATAAAAGAATATTTCAGGGCTCTACCGATTGCGATATAACAAGCTTAGGCGAAAGGCAATTAAGTCTCCTGCAAAAAAGATTTCAAAATATAAGCCTTGATATCGTATATACAAGTCCGCTTATCAGAGCCAAGAAGACAGCGCTAGCGATAAAGGGAGACCGTGATTTGCCTGTTGTAGTCAAAGAAGAGCTTTCGGAAATGCACGGCGGAGTTGTTGAGGGGAAACCATTCTCGCAAGCTTTCGGGAACATACCCGGTTTAGCGGAAGCCTGGAACAATTCACCGCAGGACTTTTGGCCCGAGGGTGGAGAATCGATGCGTGCGGCTTATGAGCGCATTTGGAAAGCGGTTTTAGAGATTGCAAATGAAAATTGTGGCAAAATAGTCGGGATAGCTACTCACGGCGGCGTTATACGCTGTCTTAACTGTAGGCTTTTGTTTGGCACGATAAAGCGACTTAAAGATATGGAATGGTGCGAAAATACCGGCGTTACACTTTTAGAGTTTGACGATGATATGAATGTAAGAATAAAATATATGAATGATCGTTCTCATGTTCCGGATGAACTATTGCCAAAGAGAAACAGAATGGCGGAGGTCGGTAAAATTGATAATAATGTCGGTTGATTTAGGACTAGCTAGAACCGGCGTAGCTGTATCGGACGGGAGCCTTAACTTTGCTTTCCCAAAGGGCGTAATTTACGAAAAGCAAGAAGATTTGCTTGTAGAAAAAATATGTGATAAAGCGAAAGAATATAGTGCGGACCGTATTGTTGTGGGACTTCCTAAGAATATGGACGGTACGCTCGGCGAGCGTGCCAAAACAAGTGAGCGAATCGCAGGAAAAATTACCGAGTTGTCAAATATACAAACGGTACTATTTGACGAGAGATGTACTACAATTTCAGCACATACCTATCTTGATATGAATGATGTTTACGGCAAAAAGCGCAAGAAAACGGTTGATGCAGTCGCCGCAACACTTATATTAGAGGATTATCTTCGCTCGATTAAAAAATAATTTGTATTAAGCGGTATTTTCTCCCGATAATAATATCCGGAGGGATACTATGAGCGAAGAAAACAAAAACAAAGACGAGAACACCGAAAAAATCAAGGAAATGGGAGCTGTCGAAACCTTTGGCGGTAAGCATAAAATATTTTGCCTTACAATAATAGGCGAAATAGAGGGGCATAACATACTGCCCGAGCAGAGCAAAGCCACTAAGTATGAGCATATTATTCCTCAGCTTGTAGCTGTGGAGGAAAGCGAAGAAATAGAGGGCTTGCTTGTAATTCTTAATACTATCGGCGGCGATGTTGAAGCAGGTCTTGCATTGGCTGAACTGATTTCGGGTATGAAAAAGCCGAGTGTAAGCCTCGTGCTAGGCGGCGGTCATTCGATAGGCGTGCCGCTTGCGGTATCCGCAAAGCACTCTTTTATAGCACCGAGTGCTACTATGACTATTCATCCCGTTCGTACAAACGGTCTGGTTGTTGGCGTTCCGCAGACTATGAACCATTTTTCCCGTATGCAGGAGCGTATAACCGATTTTGTCTGCAAAAACTCTCACATAGGGCATGACAATTTCAATGAACTTTTAATGAATACAGGCGAGCTTGTAACCGATGTCGGTTCGGTGCTGTCGGGACAGGCGGCGGTTGATACTGGACTTATTGATAATATCGGTTCGCTTTCGGATGTGATAAGCTGTCTTTATGATATGATAGAAAAAGTATAGATTTCGGCGAGAGCCGAGTATGGAGTTGAATTATGGCTAATTCTAAAAACACTAGGCAATCTACCGCACGGCATGCGGCAAAAAGAGCCGCCTCAAGGCAGGTTAAGGCAATAATATGGCTTGCTGTGGCGGTATTTTGGGCGTGCATTGTGTTTATTCCAGGTGAAAAAGTATGGACCTGGATACATAATTTTATGTTCAGTATTTTCGGTATAACTGCATTTGTATTTCCTATACTTCTTGGAGCCGCCGCAATAGTTGTCGCACTTGATAAGATGAGCAAGGCGGTCAAGGTAAGGATGATAGAGGGCACTGTTTTAACAGCACTCATAGGTGCGTGTGTTGATATTTTCGGTAATTATGTTGGTGGCCTTGGCTTTGGCGAGCATATATCGGCAGTTTATACCGCAGGGAAAACACTCGGTGAGGCCGTAAAGGGCGGAGGAATTATAGGTGTTTTAATATCGCATCCTTTGTGTGCCGCTTTCGGGAAAACCGGAGCCTCAATAACCCTTATACTAATAATTTTCGTGCTGTTTATGATAATGACCGGTACAACGCTTATTATGCTGTTTAAAGCCATAAGCAAGCCTGCAAAGGCGGTGGGTGAGCAGGTTGAAAATACATTCTCCGAAATAGCAGAAAAGAAGAATGATTTGAAGGTAATTAAGGGCTTTAATGTTGATATCCCTGTTGATGAACCCGATAAAACCGGCAAAAGCAATAAACAGGATAGCCTTAAATATAAGCAGAAAAAGCTGGTTGCCACATATAACGGCGAGGATGCCGAAGTTGAGCAGTCCTCTATTGATATTGATAATGCTTTAGACGGTGCCGAGGCAGAAGCTAGGGAAAACGATAAACCTGAGAAAATCAAGGTTGATTTCGAAAAAGAAACCGAGGAAATGGCAGGCAGAATAAGCGAGAATTACATAAAGAATGTTGGCTATATTCCGCCACCGCTCACACTGCTTAATGAGTATAATAGCGGCGATATTAAGGCTACTGCCGCCGAGCAGGAAAGTGTTTCCGAACGCCTTGTTGAAACATTGCGTTCCTTTGGCGTTGAAACGAGGGTTGTTGATATAAACCACGGTCCTACCGTAACAAGATATGAGCTTCAGCCTAAAGCTGGCGTTAAAATCAGCAAAATCACAAGCCTTGCAGATGATATAGCGTTAAATCTTGCAACGGCAGGCGTGAGAATTGAGGCACCTATACCCAATAAAGCCGCAGTACGCATTGAGGTGCCTAATAGGCAATCTGCGGTTGTAGGCGTGCGTGAAATAATAGAGTCAACCGCTTTTTCGGCGTCAAAGAGCAGTCTTACAGTATCGCTTGGCCGTGATATAGGCGGTAATGTGGTTGTCACCGATATCGCAAAAATGCCGCACGGTCTTATCGCCGGCGCTACAGGCTCGGGTAAATCGGTATGCATAAACTCGTTTATTATAAGTATTCTTTATAAAGCGTCCCCCGATGATGTAAAGCTTTTAATGATTGACCCAAAGGTTGTAGAGTTAAATGTTTATAACGGTATTCCTCACCTGCTTGTCCCCGTTGTAACCGACCCTCGTAAGGCGGCAGGTGCTCTCGGGTGGGCAGTAAGTGAAATGGAAAAGCGATATCGTATGTTTGCCGATAGAGGTGTTAGAGATATTGCCGGCTATAATAAACTGGTCGAAAGTCTTAAGGACGAGCCGGAAGTAACTAAAATGCCGCAGATTGTTATAATCGTGGATGAGCTTGCAGACCTTATGATAACAGCACCTAAAGAGGTTGAAGATTCAATAAATCGCATAGCGGCTAAAGCTCGTGCGGCAGGTATGCATCTTCTTATTGCAACACAGAGGCCGTCAGTAGATGTTGTAACAGGTGTTATTAAAGCAAATATTCCAACCCGTATTGCATTTTCGGTTTCTTCGCAAATCGATAGCCGTACAATTCTTGATAGCGCAGGTGCAGAGAAACTATTGGGTCGGGGAGATATGCTATTTGACCCTATCGGTGCGAGCAAACCGCGAAGGCTTCAGGGTTGCTTTGTGTCTGATGAAGAGGTAGAGCGTGTAGTCGGCTATGTTAAGAAGAGTGCAAGTGCTGATTATGACGATAGTGTTATGGATGAAATAGAGCGTCAGGCAGTAAGTGCTAAGCAAAAGGGCGGTGCCGCACCTCAAGCAGAGGATGAAGGAGCTGACGCTGATGTTATGCTTGACGATGCAATAAAGGTAGTAGTAGAAGCCGGCCAAGCTTCAACCTCTCTTTTACAGCGCCGATTAAAGCTTGGATATTCGAGAGCCGCAAGGATAATCGACCAAATGGAAGAACGAGGCGTTGTAGGCCCGTATGAGGGCTCAAAGCCTCGAAAGGTGCTCATAACTAAAGAACAACTTATGGAACAGGAAGCACGAAGTGAATGAGAAAAGAAGCTCGTAGAATTAAAAATATGGTAGCCGTAGCGATTACGGCTGCCATATTGCTATCGGCAGTTTTAGGATACATATTTGATACATACGATTACCTTAAAACAAAGCTGTTTGTATCTGCCGATTATACTGATTCGTATGTCGAGATGTTGGATGTAGGTCAAGGAGACAGCATTTTAATCTATAGCGGCGGCAAATCGGCGCTTATTGATACCGGTATAAAATCGTACGCAGATAGCATAATCAAAACTATTAAGCTAAAGGGCATAGATAATCTTGATATGCTTCTTATAACTCATAACCATACCGACCATATGGGCGGCATAGTACCTCTTACAGAAGAGTTTAAGATTAAAAACCTGGTTATACCCGATTTGAGTAAAACCGATGAGCGCACTGATAAAATGCAAACGGCAATGGGAAATGTTAAAGGCTCTGGCGGTAATTGCGTTACGGCTCAGCAGGGTATGAGCTTCTCGGTAGGCGAGTTTAATATATCCGTGATAGCAGCTTATTATGATGAAAAGGATGAAAATGACCGCAGTATAATAACCGTGGCACAAATCGGTAAATGGCGATTTCTCTTTACAGGAGACGCACAAGAGCCTGCCGAAAAACGCCTTATGGAAGACGGCATAAATATAAGGTGTGATGTGCTTAAAGTGGGGCATCACGGCAGTATGTACGGTACAAGTGAAGAGCTTTTAGAGGCTGCCTCACCCTCACTTGCCATGATTTCCTGCGGCAGGGGCAACAGGTATTCTCATCCGCATGATGTGGTACTGCTGAGGCTTAAAGAGGCAGGCGTGCAGTATTACAGAACGGATACAAACGGTAGTGTAACATACACCGTGGGCGAAAAAGAAATAACGGTAAAAACAGAAAAATAACAATTTCTACTGACAGTAGATAAATAAAATATAGCTCTACTTGGTAAAATATTACCGGTAGAGCTATATTTTTTTCAGTAGGGTGACGAAGCAACGCAATAATGATAAAATAAAAACGGCTAATGCGTATAATAATATTCAGCAACAAATTATTTTGATATATGAGGTGTTTTATGGAAAACAATTTTGTACTTTCATGTGAGTCAACAGTTGATTTGCCTTTTTCTTATATTTCGGGCAGAAATATTGAAGTTCTATTCTATACTTACAGCGTAGACGGTGTCGAGCACGATGACGATATGGGGCGTGACCCCGAGGCTCTAGGCCGTTTTTACGGCTTTATGGAGGCGGGCAAGTTTCCTGCAACATCACAGATAAATATTTATAAATATACAGATTACTTCGAATCGCTTTTAAAGCTTTATGACGGAGATATTCTTCATATTGCTATGGGCTCGGGTATGTCACCGTCTGTTAATAATGCAGTAGATGCCGCCGCTTCACTTAAAGAAAAATATCCTGATAGAAACATCAAGGTTATAGATTCACTCTGCTCTTGCGGTGGTTACGGCATTTTAGTTGACCTTGCCGCCGATTTGCGTGACGAGGGAAAATCATTTGAAGAAATTGTTGATTGGCTTGAAGATAATAAGAGCCGCATACATCATCAGTTCTTTTCAACCGACCTTAAGTATTTTAAGCGCAGCGGCAGGGTATCCGGTGCTACCGCAACGGTTGCAACAATTCTCGGCATTTGCCCTATAATGCATCTTAATTCAACCGGTCACATAATCGCTTACGGTAAGGTAAGAGGCAAAAAGAATGCTATAAAAACAACCGTGGAAACAATGCTAAATGATGTAGAAGAGGGAAAAGAGTATAACGGAAAGTGTGTTTTATGTCATTCAAACTGCATAGAAGAAGCCAAAGAGACGATTGACCTTATAAAGAAAACATTCCCAAAGCTTAAAGAGGTTAAGCTATCAAATATTGGCACTATTATTGCTTCGCACGCAGGCCCAGGCACTGTAGCACTCTTCTTCGTAGGCAAGCCGAGAGTCGGACTTGACTAAATATAAACCCAAACTCAACAGAGCAGTCTTCGGACTGCTCTGTTCAGCCTGTCAAAAAACTTAATTTTTAAGCATTTGCGTAGCGAGAGCTACGCATTATGTTTTTCCGGTGACATGTGCGGCGGAAAAACTCCTTGTAAGCGAAAACCGCTCTGTTGAGCGGTTTTTAAGGGGCGTGGGTGG
>JAFXNY010000067.1 GCA_017529165.1 Clostridia bacterium | reverse complement strand
GGCATAGATTGTATCGCTTTTCTTGGCAATATTATATGAATATAAAACATCCTGTGCAGTAACAGGCGAACCGTCAGAAAACTGTGCTGTTTTAAGCTTTACAGTACAAGTATTGCCATCCAATGTAGCACTGCTTGCAAGTTTATACACCGGATTAAAACTATTATCGCACACGATAAGCGGGTCATATAAAAGGTGGGAAAGCTCCCTGTTATATTTAGTAGCCGCCGAATACGGATTAAAGCTATCTGCCGAAGAATAAAGAAGACTTATTTCTTCATTCTTTAATGTGGTGGTGCTAGTATCTGTCAAATCGGACGAAGTGTTTTTATTGCTGTTTTTACAGCAAGCAAGAGAAAAGCACATAATTAAGCACAGTAATATACATATTGCTCTTCTCATAAAAACACCTCCCCCGAAAACTTATTCTCTATAAATACGCTGTACATCTACGCAAAGGCCTGTTGTATCATCAAGCTCAAAAAAACAACCGTTTAGCATTGACTTACCCTTTGCCTGTATAAACTTTTCGCTTCCGCCCGATTTTAAGCGGTTAATAATTATCTGTTTTTCCACGCCGAGTATGGAATCTATCACGCCTGTCATACCAAGGTCGGTAATATATCCCGTTGAGCACGGTAATATCTGTTCGTCTGCTGTTTGGACATGCGTGTGGGTACCGAAAACGGCGCTCACCTTACCGTCAAGAAAAAAGCCCATTGCACGCTTTTCGCTTGTTGCCTCCGCATGAAAATCTAAAAATATAAACCTTGCGCCGTCATCTTTAGCTCTAGTAACCAGCTTTTCCGCAAAAACAAAAGCGTTTTCGGCCTTTTGTCTTTCCATATATATCTGACCGGAAAGGTTAATAACCGCCGCTTTATATTTACCTAAATCATAAAGAGCGTATCCGCCGCCATATTCTGCCTCTATATTTTGGGGGCGCAACAGATAGTTGTTGCTATCAAGCATTTCATATATTTCCTTGCGGCGAAGCGTGTGATTGCCGCCGGTAATCACATCAGCACCTGCCGAAAACAGTAAATCTGCACTATCTGGTGTAATACCGTTGCCCTCGGCAGAGTTTTCTCCGTTTACAATAATAAAATCGGCGGAAAACTCACGCTTAAGCTTTGGTATTATCCTCATAGCCGCACTGCAGCCATCCACACCGCAAACATCGCCTATGCATAAAACACGCAATACTTTTCCAACTCCCTTTGCATACACCAAGAGAATACCACAAACACCGTATAATTTCAACGGCTAATATAAAAATAGAAAGTGAGTAAAAACGAGAAAATAAGAGAAAACAAAAGAAAATTAAAGATTACCTTAAATAAATCAATTTTTACAAAAAATATTGTTGACAAGGGCTCCCCACTATGTTATCATATTCGAGCACAAGAAAAATTGGAGGTTTTGATTATGTCTACATTTATGGCAAAACCTGCCGATGTTCAGCGCAAATGGTACATCATAGATGCGGCCGGCAAGCCGATGGGCAGAACCGCCGTAAAAGTTGCCGATTTGCTTAGAGGCAAAGGCAAGCCGGAGTTCACTCCTCATGTTGACTGCGGCGATCATGTTGTTGTAATAAACGCTGATAAGGCAGTTCTTACAGGCAAGAAACTTGAAAAGAAGTTTTATCGCCGTCACACCGGTTATATCGGCGGTCTTAAGGAAGTAAAATATGCTACCCTTATGGCTACCCGCCCAGAGCTTGCATTCGAGCTCGCAGTTAAGGGCATGGTTCCCGATACAACTATCGGCAGAAAGGCTCTTACACGCCTTCATGTTTATAAGGGCGAAGATTATGCTCAAAAGGCACAAAAGCCCGAGAAGATTGAATTATAAGAAGGGAGACAGAAGTTATGTTTGAAGGTAAACCTTATTTCTACGGTACAGGCAGAAGAAAAAGCTCTGTCGCCCGTGTTCGTGTTTATCAGGGAACCGGTAAGGTTACTATAAACGAGAGAGATATAGATGATTATTTCGGTCTTGAAACTCTTAAGCTTATAGTTCGCCAACCGCTTTCCATTACCGATACAAACGATAAGTTTGATATCGTTTGCCGTGTTGCAGGCGGCGGCGTTACCGGTCAGGCAGGAGCTATCCGCCACGGTATTGCCCGTGCTCTTTTACAGGCTGATGAATCTTTCCGTCCGGCACTTAAGAAAGCCGGCCTCTTAACTCGTGACCCGAGAATGAAAGAGAGAAAGAAATACGGTCTTAAAGGCGCTCGCCGTGCACCGCAGTTTAGTAAGCGTTAATCTAAAATCCAAAAAATTTCCCCGAAGCCAAAAGGCTTCGGGGTTTTTGTTATTCTATGCTTATCCTTATATCGCCGGTATCGGTAGTGATTTTACATTTGCCGCCGGCCAGAGTCTCCGGCACATCTATTCTTCCTGTATCGCTTTGCGTTATGAAAACCTTGCTTGTAAGAAGCGAGCCGGTAACATCGCCTGTATCGGTTTCGATAAGTAGTTCACCCGAATCGCTTGCCAATAGTTTAACATCGCCTGTGCTTCGAGAAATATTCATTCTTCCTTTGCAAATCACATTATTTAGTATAATATCGCCGGTACTACCACTAGAATATAGATTATCACATTCTATGTTCTTTAGGTTAGCCTTGCCGGTTGAAACAGAAATGTTTAATTGCTTTGCGGAAAAATCTTTTGCACTTATATCTCCTGTGCTTGTGGTTATGCTAACTTCTCCTTTAGCCGAAGCACATAGGTTAATATCCCCCGTGCTCACGGAAATATCAATTCCGCCGAATGTAAAATCATTGGGTATTTCCACATCCCCCGTGCTCTCACGGATTTTTAGCAAATCATAATCGCTCTGCGGCAGATATACAATTATTTTTTGAGTACCGAAAGAGAAAAAAGATATATGCTCATACCATTTTTTATTCTCTACATTTGTAATTGAAAGTGTGTTATCTACAACTGTAGCGGAGTGCCTTTCATTTTCCTTTTCATAAAAAACCACCCTGCATTTGCTGTCTTCCGATAAAGCGAATGTGATATCTTCTGTATCGGACACTACCGAAATGTTTTGAAACTCTTTGGTTATATCAACCGTATTGGTATTATAATTATTGTTGCTAAGCGCTTTGAAATCCCAGCCTGCCATATAAAGAGCGCCAACAAAAATGATACCGCCTAACAGAAAGAGCACCACGGCTATTATCAACCAAATTGCCGTTTTTTTCATTATAAGTCCCCCTTTTTAATGAAAGATAATTTTATAAATATTGCGGTTTTCTTTGTTAAAAATAGTATGCCTTTTGTTGCCGCCAAACAGGCAAAAAACATCAAAATCGAAAGCCCCGAAAATACTATACCTAAACCTATTAAAGATATTCCTTTTAATGTGTCAATACGGATAATACTTAAAACGCCGAATGTCGCACCGAAAAGCGCCGAAGAGGCAAACGATACAAAAACCGCCCAAAGAGACAGTATAATCGACCAAATCGCAACATAAACCGAAAGAATAACAGCAAATAGAGCTATAATAAGAGGAAACCAGACCGGAAAGCCCAAAACAAGCAAAACAATCTCCCAAACGCTAAGCCTGCGTTTTGGCTTAACCCTTTCCTTTATAAGCCTTGTAAAAGGTATTTCCGATATTATCTTAGAAGCTATATCTTCAGCTTTGCCGAGCTCTGCTACCGCTTGTTCTTCGGATATACCCTCTTCAACCTTATCGTCTATCATCTCGGCATAAAATGCAAGGCGACCGTCTATCTCACTCTGCGGAAGACCGGACAGAGCACCTTTAAGATTATCAAGAAACTCCTGCTTGTTCATTTTCTTTTTCCCCCTTAGTTACAAACTTATATATAGACATAATCTCTTGCCATTCATCCTTAAAATCTTTAATTCTCCTTAAGCCTTTGTCCGTAATACGATAGTACTTTCTAAGTCTGCCTGAATGTTCGACAGTTTTGACATTAAGCATATTTGAAGTCTCAAGCCGTTTAAGTATTGTATATAAGGTTGATTCAGACAACTCGATATAAGGCTTCATATCCTTTATAATCTTATAACCGTATGAGTCTTCGTCCTTTATTGCCGCTAGAACGCATACCTCCAAAAGGCCACGCTTTAGTTGAACATCCATGTTATGCCTCCTTTCACGATATACATCGTATCACGAAGTATTGATGCTGTCAAGAAAGTTTTGCTTTTTTATTATTTTGTTTTGTGATATACTTTAGTTGAGGTGATTTTATGGAGCTTATTAAGATAATTGAAACAAGGCAATCAACAAGGAAGTTTTCGTATAGAAAGCCGGATAAAGAAATAATAAAAAACATACTTGAAATGGGGAGCATGGCGCCTACCGCTAAAAATGTGCAGCCGGTAAAAATATATGTTGCACAAAGCGATAAGGCGATATCTGTAATAGATAAATCTTCGCCCTGCAGATACGGCGCACCGATAGTGCTTATAGTAGGTGTTAATACAGATGATGCCTGTATACTTGACGGTCACTCAACTGCCGAAATAGACGCCTCAATTGTTGCAACACATTTAATGCTCGCCGCAACTAATTACGGTGTAGATAACATTTGGATAGAACGCTTTGACCGGAATATAATAAAATCTGAACTCAATCTGCCTGACAATATCTTTCCTGTTTGCTTAATACCTATCGGCTACCGTGCGGATGATTGCCCTGTTAGCCGAAACTTCCACAACAGAAAGCCTATAGAGGAAACTGTAGAATACATTTAATAAACATAAAATATGCGGAGAAGGATGTTCCCTTCTCCGCATATTTTTTATTATTTATTCTTCTTTTGCCTTTTCGATAACCTTCTGCATTATTGCCGCCGGCACCTCTTCGTAACGGGCAAACTCAGTTGTGAATGTAGCCGTGCCTTGAGAGATTGCACGCATTGCGGTTGAAAAATCGCTCATTTCGGCTATCGGAACTTCGGCGGTTACCGCCTGAAGTTTATTTTCAGCAGGCTCCATACCGATTATTCTGCCACGGCGCTTATTTATATCGCCTATAACATCGCCGAGCATCTCATCGGGCACTAATACTTTAAGTGTGTAAATAGGTTCAAGCAATACGGGGTTAGCGTTTGATACGCCCTCCTTAAAGGCTATGGACGCCGCCGTCTTAAACGCCATTTCTGAGGAATCAACCGGATGGTACGAACCGTCATAAAGCGTGGCTTTGATACCTACCATTTTATAGCCTGCCAGGACACCGTGCTGAGCACTGTCACGCAGACCCTTTTCAACTGCCGGAAAGAAGTTTTTAGGAACTGCGCCGCCAAATACCTTTTCTTCAAATACAAGGTCATCACTATCGCACGGCTCAAACTCTATCCACACATCACCGAACTGGCCGTGACCGCCCGACTGCTTTTTATGCCTACCTTGCGCCTTAACAGATTTCTTTATTGTTTCTCTGTATGCTATCTTAGGCTCCTCGAGCTTAGCCTCACAACCGAACTTTGAAGAAAGCTTTGATAATACAACATCTGTATGCTGTTCTCCGAGTGTTACTATTATCTGCTCGTGAGTTTCAGAGTCGGTATACACCTCAAAGGAGGGGTCCTCCTCACAAATACGCATAAGGCCTGAACTGATTTTCTCTTCATCACCCTTTTTAACCGGATAAATTGCGGCTTTAAGAGTGGGTTTCGGGAACTCTGCTGTAGCGGCGGAAATATTACCGGAGGATGAGAGCGTATCTCCTGTTACCGTAGATGAAAGCTTTGATACACAACCGATATCGCCGAAAGGAATGTGTGGAGCGTCCTCTTGTTTGCCGGCTTTAAGCCACATAACCTTGGCTATTCTTTCTTCCTCGCCGGTGCGGTTGTTCTTAAGGCGCATATCGCCCTTTATTTCTCCGCCTATAACCTTAAAATATGAAAGCTTGCCTACAAACGGATCGGCGATAGTCTTAAAGATTAGTGCGCTGTTTTCGCCCTCGGCGGTATTTTTATCAGAGGCTGACGGGAAAACATTCAGAATACTGTCTATAAGGAACTGTACTCCCTCCCCGGTCTGCTGGACGCCGCAGAAAACAGGACATATATCGCCCGAAAGCATACCTACTTTGAGTCCGTTTACCATTTCTTCACGAGTAAACTCTTGACCGTCAAAATACTTTTCCATAAGCGTTTCATCGGCCGATGCTATTGCCTCAAGCAGCATATCACGCATACTATCCACATCTTTACTTACCGGCATTCTATGCTTTACAGGTTTACTGCCGTCAAAAGTATATGCCTCGTTTTCAATTAGATTTACATAGCATTTAACCGTATCATCCTCAATGTACGGTACAACAACAGGGCAAATAACAGCACCGTAAAGACCTACAAGAGAGGATATTACACGGTAAAAATGTGCGTGCGTTGAATCAAGCTTTCCAACAAAGAAAGCTACCGATTTTTGTGCTGCCCTCGCTTTTTCAAAAGCCTGCTTTGCACCGACAGTTACGCCCGATTTACCCGAGATAGTGATAACCGCACTATCTGCTGCAGTAAGTGCCTCACTTATGCCAGAAGCGAAATCAAAAAGTCCCGGAGCATCAATAAGGTTTATCTTTTGCTCTCCCGCCTCAAGTGCATAAACAGCCGTAGATACCGAGCAACCACGCTTTTTTTCCTGCGAATCAAAATCGAGAATTGCCGTGCCCTCGGAGGTTTTACCTATTCTATCAGCCTCACCGCAACAATATATAATTGAATCGGCAAGAGTGGTTTTTCCTGCATTTGAATGACCTAAAAAAGCAACATTCTTTATTTTCCCTGATTCATATACTTTCAAAACGAGCACTCCTCTATGTATCGGGTTAAACTTACCCTAATTTCACTATATTAGCAGTATATCATAATATTTATGCAATTACAACTGATTTTTTGAAAAAACTTAATAAAAATTGTATATTTCTCACAATGCAGAAAAGGTAACAAGTTTGAAAACATTTGTAACCTGATTGTTGCTTAATTTATTGGCGTTTATAAGTATAATGTATATAGAGATATTAAAGGAGGTGCCATTATGAAAAAGCGTATATTTGTGTTGGCACTTTCTGTTTGTGTTTTGGCGGTGTTAGCGTTTTTTGCAACACCTGCTAAAGCTTATGATAAAGTGGCGGCAGAAAATGCCACGGGCAATAAGGCACTCGAAACCCGCTTTCTTAATATGCTTAATCGCAATTTCGTATATAACACCGATTTTGATAATGCAGATACTGTTACTGAAAACTCGGTATTGGCACTACTAAGTCGCCGTGATACCGAAAGCCCCGATTACATATCCGAATCGGTTGTTAAAGGTTTTGTATATGATATGTACGGCATTAAAATAGTTGAAATAAACGACGATATCGAGATGCACAAGGACGGGTTTATTTACATCATCCCCCGTGGCTTTACAAGCTTTAAGCACAAGATAACTGCTGTAAACGAAAATGAAGACGGAAGCTTTACCGTAACTTCATCTGTTAAGGTTAATCCGCATGATGACGAAGAGTTTGTAACCGAAGCCACCACGCTTTTTGTGCCTAATGAAAAATCGGCTTTTGGGTACAATATAATAAGTTCCGATATCAAAGGCATTTCAAGCGGAATATGAAAAGAAAAATTAAAGCGGTGCTAAAGCACCGCTTTTTGTGACTTTATTGTATTTTTTGCTTGACAAACCGGATAATAACTTATATAATGTTTAGGTCGCTGAAAAATGGCTGTATAGCTCAGTTGGCTAGAGCATTCGGTTCATACCCGGAGTGTCATTGGTTCGAATCCAATTACAGCCACCACCGGCCCGGTGGTCAAGAGGCCTAAGACACCGCCCTTTCACGGCGGTAACACGAGTTCGAATCTCGTCCGGGTCACCAAACAACCCCATACTGCTTTTGCGGTGTGGGGTTGTTTCTTTACTTGCCAGAGATTCGAACAGCACGGTTTTGCGAAGCAAAATGCCAACCTTTCAGTGAACGGTTGGCAAGTGCGCGTGCGTGCCGGCGCAACTGTTGCGCCGGGCGAATCTC
>JAFXNY010000066.1 GCA_017529165.1 Clostridia bacterium | reverse complement strand
TTTAAGAAGATTACTCCGCAGTCTCTTCGTATGAGCGGCGAGCAGAAGCTAAAAGAGGGCGATAAGATAGTACAAACCGTTGAATCAGCAAACGATTACGACCTGCTTTTCTTTACAAATGCTTCTCGGGTTTATAAGAGCAGAGTCGCCGATTTTGCGGACGGCAAGGCGAGCGTTCTCGGAGATTATGTAGCCGGTAAGCTCGGATATGATGAGGGTGAAAGCTCGGTCTATATGGTAGCTACAAAGGACTATTCCGGCTTTATGCTGTTTGTATTCGATAACGGCAGAATAGCAAAGGTTCCGCTATCCTCCTATGAGACCAAAACCAACCGTAAAAAGCTCATCAAAGCATACTGCGATAAATATAAATTGCATTCGGTATTCCATTTTAGTGAAGACCGTGATATAATACTAAAATCATCGTCCGGCAGGATGCTTATTGTAAATACAGGCTCTATACCGCCAAAAGCGTCAAAGGAAAATGGCGGAATAGCGGTTATGACTCAGAAAAAAGGCCAGAGAGTTTATACGGTTAAAACCTATAAATTAGGCAAGCTTGAAAATGAGCATCGCTATCGCACAAAAAATCTGCCTGCAATGGGCTCTATGCCGCAAACAGGCAGTGCAACACAAACTAAAATGAATTTATAAAATAAAAACCGCTCAAAAAGCTTAATTGCAATTCGGGCGGCCTTGTCCGCCCGAATTGCAAACGCCATTTTGGGCTGACAAATTAAGTATTTACAAATAAAACTTATTTTATACATTTTTTCTCTTTGGAGATGATAATTTTATGAGCAAAGAACTTGCAAAGCAGTACGACCCCAAGGATGTTGAGGACTGTATTTATAAAATGTGGCTTGACGGCAAGTATTTCCATGCCTTAAGGCAGGAGGGAAAGGATACTTATACAATAGTTATTCCGCCTCCGAACATTACCGGTCAACTCCATATGGGGCATGCTCTTGATAATACCCTCCAAGATATACTTATTCGCTTTAAGCGTATGCAAGGGTATGATACATTATGGCTCCCCGGTACCGACCACGCTTCAATAGCTACGGAAGCTAAAATTGTTGAGGCTATGCGTAAAGAGGGCGTTTCTAAAGAGGATATTGGGAGAGACGGCTTTTTAGAGCGTGCTTGGGATTGGAAAGCAAAATACGGCGGCCGCATTATTGAACAGCTTAAAAAAATGGGTTCTTCATGCGATTGGGACCGTGAGCGGTTTACTTTGGATGAGGGCTGTTCTAAAGCAGTAAGAGAAGTTTTTGTAAAGCTCTATGAAAAAGGACTTATATATCGAGGGGAAAGAATAATTAACTGGTGTCCGCATTGCCTTACATCAATTTCGGATGCCGAGGTTGAATATGAAGACCAGGCAGGGCATTTCTGGCACCTCCGTTATCCGTTTAGTGACGGTAGCGGCTATTTAGAGCTTGCCACAACAAGACCTGAAACCTTACTCGGCGATACCGCAGTCGCTGTTAATCCGAATGACGAGCGATATAAAGACATTGTAGGTAAAACGCTTATACTGCCAATCGTTCACCGTGAAATACCGGTTATAGCGGACGATTATGTTGAGGTTGATTTCGGAACAGGCGTTGTTAAAATCACTCCGGCTCACGACCCTAACGACTTCGAAGTGGGTCTTCGCCATAATCTGCCTGTTATAAATGTTTTAACAGATGACGCAAAAATTACTGCCGATTATCCGAAGTATGCCGGTATGGATAGATATGAGGCGAGAAAAGCGATTGTAGCAGACCTTGAAGCCGAGGGCGCACTCGTAAAGGTAGAAGACTATAATCATAATGTAGGCACCTGCTACCGTTGCGGCACCACAGTAGAGCCGCGAGTATCAAAACAGTGGTTTGTAAAAATGAAACCATTAGCCACACCTGCTATTGAAGCGGTTAAAAAGGGTGATACAAAGTTTGTGCCTGCCCGTTTTGAAAAGGTATATTTCCATTGGCTCGAAAATATCAGAGACTGGTGTATTTCCCGTCAGCTCTGGTGGGGGCACAGAATACCTGCGTGGTACTGCGATGATTGCGGTGAAATTACTGTAAGCCGCGAGGATGCAAAATGCTGTTCGCATTGCGGAAGTAAAAATATTCATCAGGACCCCGATACACTCGATACTTGGTTTTCTTCTGCCCTTTGGCCGTTCTCAACGCTCGGCTGGCCGGAGGAAACGGAAGATTTTAAGCATTACTATCCTACAAATACGCTTGTTACCGGTTACGATATAATACCGTTCTGGGTAATGCGTATGATGTTTTCCGGAATTGAGCAAACGGGCGAAGTGCCGTTTGATACCGTGCTTATTCACGGCCTTGTCCGTGATTCACAGGGCAGGAAAATGTCAAAGTCCTTAGGCAACGGTGTTGATCCGCTTGAGGTTATAGATAATTACGGTGCGGATGCATTAAGGTTTTCTCTTGCCACCGGCAACAGCCCGGGCAACGATATGCGTTATATCCCCGAGCGTGTTGAGGCAAGCCGAAACTTTGCTAATAAAATCTGGAATGCCGCAAGATTTATTCTTATGAATCTTAAGGGCGATGAGGACTTAGAGTTTAATGAGTCCGATTTGGCGCTTGAGGATAAATGGATAATTTCAAAATACAATACACTCGTAAAAGAAGTAACTGTTAACCTTGATAGGTTTGAGCTCGGCATTGCCGTTTCTAAGCTTTATGATTTTATTTGGGATGTATTTTGCGATTGGTATATTGAGATTTGCAAATCTCGCTTAAACGGCGATGATATTAAGGCGGCGCACACTGCCCGTGCGGTTTTAGTGTTCGTATTCACAAACACACTTAAACTTCTTCATCCGTTTATGCCGTTTATTACAGAAGAAATCTGGCAGAGTATGCCGCACAGGGAAAACACCGTAATAATGGTAAGCGAGTTTCCAAAGTTCAGCGAAAGATATGATTTTTCATCCGAAGAGATTGAGTTTGAGCGTATAATGCAAGTTATAAAAGCAATCAGGAACCGTAGAGCTGAAATGAATGTTCCGCCGTCAAAGCATGCACAGGTGTTTATTAAGACCGATTACCCTAAAACTTTCAGAGCAGGAAACGCATATATTTGCAGACTTGCATACGCCTCGGACACCACGGTTGTAGAAACCTACGAGGATGATTCTGCAGTTTGCGTTGTTACCGATTCCGCTACTGCGTATATGCCTATGAGCGAGCTTGTAGATGTTGCCGCAGAGCTTGACCGCCTTAACAAAGAACTCGCTAAAGCGGTTGCCGATAAGGAGTTTTTCGAGAGCAAGCTCAATAACCAAGGTTTTATTGCGAAAGCGCCCGAAGCTGTTATTGAAAAACAAAAAGAGGGACTAAGCAAAGCGCTCAAAAAAATCGAACTTATCGAAAACAGTATCGAAAGACTTAAAAAATAATATCCGAAATAAGCCGACAGCGTAAAAACTGTCGGCTTATTTTTGCGGGAATATTTCTGTGATTTTATCCGAAATACAGTTATATATTCCCGCTATATCAAATGGCCAACAAGCAAAAACTGCGCTTTAATTGACCCCAGCAATATTATTATCAAATAACACTTGCAAATACTAGTCAATATTTGGAAATGACAAAAAAATATATATTATACTGTCCTTGCTCGACAGTTTTTTTATTTTAGCGCATATATAATTTTTATATGCACTTATTTTTTTTGGAGGTAAAAGAAAATGGCAGTTGAAATCAGTGTCAAAGGCGAAGTCGTAACGGCGTTCCTGTCCGGAGAAATCGACCATCACAGCGCAGCCGATATGCGTGAGAAAATCGACAGTGTGATAGATACAAATATGCCGTCACTTTTAGTACTTGATTTTGGCGGCGTCAGCTTTATGGATAGCTCCGGCATAGGCCTTGTAATGGGCAGATACAGAAATCTGCAAAACTCGGGCGCCAAGCTTCAAATAACAGGAGCTTCACCCCAAATATCAAAGGTGATGCAATTGGCCGGGATTAACAGGCTGGCGAAACTCGACTAAAAGAAAGGAAGATTAAAATGCAAATAATTAATAAGTTTACAATGAACCTTTATGCAAAGTCAGCAAATGAGGGCTTTGCCAGGTCTTGTATATCGGCTTTTGCCTCACAGCTTGACCCCACGCTTGAAGAACTTAACGATATAAAAACTGCCGTGAGTGAAGCGGTTACAAATTGTATAGTGCATGCATATAAAGAGAGACTTGGTAAGATTTACATAACTGCCGAAATACTTGACGGCGGTATCCTTAAAATAAAGATAAGAGATACCGGTTGCGGAATAGAGAATATAGATATGGCGCTTACTCCGCTTTTTACAACTGTAGGCGGTGAGCGTGCAGGTCTCGGCTTTGCTGTTATGCAGAGCTTTATGGACAGCGTAAAGGTAACCTCAAAAGTAGGGCACGGCACAAGCGTTACAATGAAAAAGAAGATTTCTCCGAGAATAACAGTAAATGGTTGATGACAAAAAAAGAGAAAGCTTCATAAGTGAAAATCTACGCCTTGTAAACCACCTGTGTAAAAGGTTTTCAGGCAGAGGTATCGAATATGATGACCTATATGGCGCCGGCTGTGTAGGGCTTGTAAAGGCAGTAGACGCTTTTGATGAAACCTTAGGTTATCAGTTTTCAACCTATGCTGTTCCTGTGATTTTAGGCGAGATTCGCCGCCTTTTCAGAGACGGCGGAAGCGTCAAGGTATCCCGTAGTGTAAAAGAGCTGGCACTTAAAATAGCAAAAGAAAAAGCGAAACTTGAATATAAGCTTGGGCGTGAACCAAAGATTTCCGAGATTGCAGAGGCGCTGGGTGTATCCGCCGAAGATGTTGTAGAGGCACAAAATGCCGTTCAGCCTACAGTATCGCTGACCATTGAAGACAACGATACTTCCGTTCAGGCGGATATTCCGGTTGTGTCACAAGATTTATTTGTTGAAAATATTCAATATTAATACTTGAAGGATTGATGACAATTGGATATAAATATGAAAAATATTGTTCGACACAATAACTAATAATTCCTTTTGTAACAATATCTAATGAAGTTTTCTTTGGAAATATTTTTCTAA
>JAFXNY010000065.1 GCA_017529165.1 Clostridia bacterium | reverse complement strand
CGGCAAATGTATAACTACTCTGCGATTATCGCCCTCGCCTATCGAACCTGATTCAACACCGTCTATTTCTTGAACTGCGGTGTGTATTATACGCCGCTCATACGGGCTCATTGGCTCAAGAGTACGGTTTTTGCCGGTAGAAAGCACCTGCCTTGCCATACGGTTTGCAAGACCTACAAGTGCCTGCTCACGCTTCTCACGGTAATCACCTATATTAAGGCTTACTCTATAGTATCCGCCGGCACCGTTTGCGGCTAAAGACACTAACATCTGAAGTGCCTCAAGGGTTTCTCCGCGCCTGCCGATTACAGCACCTAGGTTTTCACCCTGAAGAGATAAAAGGGCACCGTTTTCAAGCTCAGCTACTTTAATCTCAACATTTTCACATCCAAAGCCTGAAAGAATCGATTTAAGATATACAACCGCTCTACCAGGTTTTGTATCGGGCGAAATCTCACTTTCACTAACAAACTCCGGTAGTTCTTTATCGCTAGATTTCTTGTTTTCTTTTTTCTCTGCTTTATTTTCAGCCTTTTTTTCAGGTTTATTCTTGGGCTGTTTCTTTTCTTTTTGTTTTTTAGTTTTTGTAGTTATTTTTTCATCAGGAAGTTCAACAAACACACGCACCTTTGCGCGTGCGCCGCCGAACATGCCGAGCACTTTTTTCTTGGGCATTTCGAGTATTTCGATTTGAATATCATCCTCTGCGGATGCACCGAGAGCGAGTATCGCATCCTCTTTTGCTTCATCTACAGTACTACCGAAGCCCACTGCTTCTTTAATCAAGAAAAATCCTCCTTTATACTATTCGGTTTCAAGTTTTTTACGCTGGCCAGCTTCAAAATCGCACACTTTTGAAAGCTCTTTAGCACGGTCTCGTGCTAAAAGCTTATGCGGTCCGTAAAGTATTTGAATTGCAGACTGTATTGCTCCGCCGATAAGCGACGAGCATATCCAATAAAAACATACGCCGCCCGGGAATGAAAAGCCGATGAATAGGGAAATTAGCGGCATTGTAAGCATCATACCCGCCATGCTCGGAGCATCGGGATTTATGTGCTTGTTTATGCGCATTGACACTACGCTTGTAAGCATTTGTGCCAAAAAAGCGGCTATAGGCAGTAGCCAAATCGGCTCCCAATTATTGAAAATATCCCATGAAAACTCGGGTTTATCTATAAGGTCTATTCCAAAAAGGTTAAAGTTTATATCTGCCTGATTGTATTTTTTGATAGCATATTTGTAATCGCTCTCAATCTGGGAATACTGCTTTTCTGACAGCACCTCTTTAACACTATCAGGGTTATCCCTTATTATCTTAATAAGAGAAAGCTCATAGCTGTTTGAAGCATTAAGCTTCCACGAAAGCGACTTTACTGCGGCATTGTATTCCTCTTCATCGCTTTTTTTAAGGTCTGCAAGCGAAGTATTTATGGCAGTTGTAACATTGCCTACTCGTGTTTTATCAGCACCTGCCATATAGGTAAGCGGTGACATAATAAGCCAATAAATACTGAAAAGCAATACCATTCTTACAATAAGTGGCAGACAACCTCCGGACATTGAAACGCCCTCATCCTGATACAGCTTTTGTTGTGCTTGCGCCATTTTCTGGCGGTCATCACCGTAACGCTTTTTTAGTTCATCAAGCTTAGGCTTAATACGCATTTGCGAAACTGATGACTTTTGACTCTTTATGCTCAGCGGTATCAGAATAAGATTAATAAGCAATGTGAACACAAAAACCGAAGCCGCAAAATTGCCGCCTAAAATCTCGGATAAAAACTTAAGCACATAACCAAGCGGTATATTTATTATGTTAAATAATGACTGCATTTATTGCACCGTCCTGCGTATTATTTTTTTATGTTTTTAGGCGGAACAGGATCATAACCGCCCTTACAAAATGGATTGCAACGAAGAATCCGCCAAAGAGATAGAGCACTGCCCTTAATAACTCCGTGTGTGTTTATCGCCTCTATGGCATACTGCGAGCAGGTAGGTGAAAACCTGCAACACGGTATCTT
>JAFXNY010000064.1 GCA_017529165.1 Clostridia bacterium | reverse complement strand
GGATACCGCAAAGGCAATCGGTATAATTATTACAAATCCGGAGTTTGGCGATGTTCGCTCGCTCGAAGGCGTTGCTCCTACAAAAAATCACGCAGTACCCACCATTGCGGTTCCCACTACTGCCGGTACCGCAGCGGAGGTTACCATTAACTATGTTATTACCGATGTTGAAAAAGAGCGTAAATTTGTATGTGTTGACGAGCATGATATTCCTGAATACGCTATTGTTGACCCGGATATGATGTCCTCAATGCCTAAGGGACTTACCGCTTCAACCGGTATGGATGCGCTTACACACGCGATAGAGGGATATACAACCAAAGCGGCTTGGGAAATGACCGATATGTTCCATATTGAAGCTATAAGACTTATCGCCAAGAATTTGCGCGGCGCGGTTGAAAACAAACCTGAAAACCGTGAAGGTATGGCATTGGCACAGTATATAGCCGGTATGGGCTTTTCAAATGTAGGTCTTGGAATTGCTCACTCGATAGCACACACTCTCGGTGCTCATTATGATACACCTCACGGTGTTGCTTGCGCTATGATGTTGCCGATTGTTATGGATTATAACAAGGAATTCACCGGTGAAAAATACCGTGAAATTGCTCGTGCTATGGGCGTTAAAGGGGTTGACGATATGTCAGTCGAAGAATACAGAGATGCAGCAGTAAACGCAGTAAGACAGCTATCGATTGATGTCGGAATTCCTGTTAAAAACGAAAAGGTTAGGGAAGAGGACCTCGATATACTTGCTAAGGATGCATACGAAGATGCGTGCAGACCCGGCAACCCGAGAGAAACCTCTGTTGAAGATTTAAAAGAGCTTTACAGAAAGATAATGTAAAACCTAAAAAAGCCGTCTCTAACGAGACGGCTTTAATTATTTTAAGTATTTATCAATTATTCTTCTAACTCAGAAGTGCAGTGCGGGCAACGGGTAGCCTCAATGTCAATCTCACTTTTGCAGTATGGGCAGGTTTTTGTTGTAACGGCTTCTTCCTCTTCCTTTTTTTTCTTGCCTATACTCATAAGCTTATTCATTGCTTTAAGCATAAGGAAGAGTATAAGTGCGATTATAAGGAAATTGATAATTGCGGTTATAAAAGCACCGTAATTTAGTGACAATTCAGCCGCCGCTTCCGCGTCAAGCCCACTGTAATCAACCCAGGGGAGTCTTATAGAGCCTGCAATCTCGGCGCCGCCGATACTGTTGATAAGCGGATTTATAAAGCTGGTGGTAAGTGCGGTTACTATTGCGCTGAAAGCACCGCCAATTATAACGCCGATAGCCATGTCCATTACATTGCCTTTAAGGGCAAACTTTTTAAATTCTTCAAAAAACTTCTTCATATTTTACCTCCAAATATTATTTTAATTTATTATACTACATATTCTAACTATTTCAAACATTTTTTTGGAAAATTAAACAGAGTTGACAAAGTGCCTAATGTGTTATAAAAATCTAATTATTTGTCAAAAAATGTAAAATAAAATCACAGTAAAGGGAAAATAAATCTAAAAAATATGGATTTTACTATTGAAATTTGAAGAATGAT
>JAFXNY010000063.1 GCA_017529165.1 Clostridia bacterium | reverse complement strand
ATCTCCCAGTAGGCTTCGGGTTCCTCCTCGTCAACCCGTTGCAGACGTATGTGGCTGTTCTTGCGCCGCTCCACGATGCGCGCCCTTAGCGTGTGGTGCTCCCCCCAGGGGCTGCCCCACATGAGGCTTAGAAACAAGTATTACGAGATTGAGAGCCGAATTATTGCAAACGGCGGCTTTTGCCTGCCGATTGCCGAAAGCAAGGAAGACCACCCAAGTATAATCGGTCAGACTGTCTTTGTAGATTATACCCCTCAAATAAACTTAAGCGAGGATGAAATAGTATTCTATAATCTTTTGTTTAGCGGCAGTACGGGCGGAGCAATAGAGGTATGGGGCAAGAGATGTAGAGTAAACAGCATAAATACAGATTTAAGCGAAAAGGGCAACACACTTTTAGTTAAAATCAAGTGCAGTTACAGAAATAAAAAAGATAATATGAACAAGGAGATTAAAAAAAGTGTCTATAAGCTTCTTAACAAGCTAAAAGACACCTCCGCTCTAAAGCCTCTCGGCATTTACAGTGCAGAAAAGATATCGGTGGAGGTTAGCGGCAATGAAGATAAATAGCAAAAAAACACCTTTTAACATTGCAATTATATCAGCGTTTACTGTTGCAAACAGTTTAATTTTAGCTCCGTTTTATAAAAAAAGCATTATTCCGCTTTTGCTTGCCTGCCTGTTATGGGCTTTAGTAATTGGCGTTTATACCGCCTTTCAAAACAAAGCTGTATGCAAAATAAAAAACAAAACGGTAACAAGAATAATTAGTATTTTAATAGCTTTGGCGGCAGTTGTCATAACGGGACTCGCTTTCAGCGAATATACCGATTTTATTTACGGTGCTGTGATGACAAGGGCTGATATGTGGGTAATTAAAGCTGTTTTTGCATTTTGTGTATATTTTTTTGCCGTATCAAAGAAAACTGCGATTTATAAGTTTTCTCTTCTGGCTGCAGTACTTGCAAGCACCGTTTTTATTATCCTTTTCTTTCTTTCGGCAAAAACCTTTGATACGCATAATTTGAGAGGCGTTTTCAGTATTACCGACTTTTCTTTGGCACAGACTGCCGATTATTTTGTAAAAATGTTTTTGCCAACTGTGCTTTGTATTATGTTTATAGGAAAAAGTGATAAAAAGCTTTCGGTGTTCTCTGCAATTCTGGGTGCGCTTTACAGTATTGTTTTATGCCTTGTGGTTATACTTGATAGCGTATTAAGCTTCGGTTTGCCCTTTGCCGCAAAGCTTTCATATCCGTATATAAGTGATATAAGCACTGTAACTGTAGGCAGTCTTTTTACCCGGATGGACGGCTTTGCCTATTTCGCCTTTTTTGCCTGCTATATTGTAAAGTGTGGCGTGTATATAAATCTTTCGGCAACGCTCATATCCGAAAAATACAAAAAAATGCTATGTTTGTTTTTGTCCTTTGTTCTCATAATATTCTGATAAAAAACGGCTCGCAAAAATGCGAGCCGTTAAGTTTTTTATTTTGGCAGTTTTGCTCTTGCCGCTTCTAATTCCTTATCTGTAGGAATTGTATCGGTCATTTCTCCGTTATGGAACTTTTCGTAAGCTACCATATCAAAGTAACCGGTGCCGGTAAGACCAAACACTATTGTTTTTTCTTCACCGGTTTCTTTGCAACGGATAGCCTCGTCTATTGCAACCCTTATTGCGTGTGAGCTTTCGGGTGCCGGTAGTATGCCTTCAACCCTTGCAAAGTATTCTGCCGCCTCGAAAACATCGGTTTGCATAACGCTTGTGGCCTCCATAAGCTTTTGGTCGTAAAGCTCGGAAAGCGTAGAGCTCATACCGTGGTAGCGAAGACCGCCTGCGTGGT
>JAFXNY010000062.1 GCA_017529165.1 Clostridia bacterium | reverse complement strand
TACCACCCACGCCCCTTAAAAACCGCTCAACAGAGCGGTTTTCGCTTACAAGGAGTTTTTCCGCCGCACATGTCACCGGAAAAACATAATGCGTAGCTCTCGCTACGCAAATGCTTAAAAATTAAGTTTTTTGACAGGCTGTCCCGCCGGCAATTATGCCGGCGGTTGTTTGTATGAAAGTAAAAATAATTTGTAAACTTTTTCAAAACAGGTTGCAATTTTGTAACTTTTTGTGTATTATAGTAAACGGTATATTATATATTATTTTAAGATAAGGGATGTGTATTTTGGATGTCAAGTCGCTTATTTCAGGGATTTATTCATCAGATGAAAGATGTAATTGATAAAACTTTCGGCGTTATTGATTCCACAGGAACAATAATTGCCTGTAGTGAGCTTGGTAGAATAGGGGAGTCGTTAGGCGTTCAGCCGGTCACATCTAGTGAGACTGTTACCGAAGGCGGTTACACATTAAAGCTTATTTCCGCTTCGCATGGCGAAGTTTATACGGTGTTTGTTGAGGGCGCTGATGCACTCAGTGCAAAGTTAGTGTCAATTATTGCAATATCCTTTTCGAACATAAAGAATTATCATGATGAGAAGCATGATAAAAGCAATCTTATCAAAAACATTATTCTTGATAACATTCTTCCCGGCGATATTTATCTTAGGGCCCGTGAGCTTTATTTCAACAACGATGTTTTGCGTACAGTAATAATTGTTCGTAATCTTGACCGTAATGATTTGTCTGTTTACGATGTTCTGCAAAACCTTTTTCCGGATAGAAACAAAGATTTTGTTATAAGCATAAACGAGAGCGATATTGTCCTTGTCAAAGAAGTAGGAAAGAATATCGCCTCTCACGATATTGAGACCCTGGCTTCTTCTATTGCCGATACGCTTTCCGGTGAGTTTTATGTTCATACGGTTATAGGTATAGGTACTACCGTTTCCAATATCAAGGACCTTGCGAGGTCTTTTAAGGAGGCACAAACAGCGCTTGAGGTAGGCAAGGTTTTTGATACCGAAAAGTCTATAGTTTCTTATGATAACCTAGGCATAGCCCGTCTTATATATCAGCTTCCTACAACACTTTGCGAAACATTTTTAGGCGAGGTGTTTAAGAGGGGTTCTATTGACAGTCTTGACCAGGAAACCCTGTTCACCATTCAAAAGTTTTTTGAAAACAACCTCAATGTTTCAGAAACTTCGAGAAAGCTTTTTGTTCACAGAAATACACTTGTTTACCGTCTTGAAAAAATTAAGAAGATAACAGGTTTAGATTTACGGCAGTTTGACCACGCTATAGTTTTCAAAATTGCGCTTATGGTTGATAAGTACCTGCGCAGCAACCCGATAAAATACTGATAAAGGTGTGATTTCCGATGGCGGAAAATCAAAATGATATATTAAACAACAAACCCGTTATTGAGTTTAAGGGCGTTTCAAAGACATACCCTTCGGGAACGCATGCTCTTGAGGATGTTAATATACGGATAAATAAGGGTGAGTTTGCGTTTGTGGTAGGCTCATCGGGCGCAGGTAAGAGTACATTTATGAAGCTTATTATGCGTGAGGAAAAAGCCAATACAGGTACTATTATGGTTAACGGCTTTAATCTTACTAAAATGCGCCGTAAGAATGTTCCGATGCTCAGGCGTACTATGGGTATAGTTTTCCAAGATTTCAGGCTCATTCCTAAAATGAATGTTTTTGATAATGTCGCTTTTGCTATGCATGTTGTTGGTGCTAACAGCAGGCAAATAAGAAAAGAGGTTTCAAAAGCGCTCGCCAAGGTGGGACTCGGCGATAAAGCACGCTCTATGCCAAACGAGCTTTCGGGCGGAGAGCAACAGCGTGTAGGGCTTGCTCGGGCACTTGTAAACTCTCCTGACCTTATTATTGCGGACGAGCCTACCGGAAATGTAGATCCGAATATGTCGTATGAAATAGTATCTCTCCTTACCGAGATAAACAAGAGGGGCACTACCGTTTTAATGGTTACCCATGACCATAATTTAGTCCGTGATTTCAGGCATCGTGTAATTATGCTTGATTCGGGCAGAATTGTTGCAGACAATATAGGGGGTGCCGAATAATGAAAGCAGGAAGTTCCAGGTATTTAATGGGCGAGGGTATTAAGAGCGCTTGGGCAAACAGGCTGATGTCTTTAGCCTCTATAGGCGTTCTTGTGGCGTGTATGGTTATAATCGGCTTAGCCTTATTGATTTCGGAAAATGTATCCCGTGCGCTCGGCAAGCTTGAAGAGCAGAATGTAGCTATGGTTTATATGAAAGATTACAGTTGGGCTCTTTATAGTGATGAGGTGCAAAAGGTAACAGAGGGCGGTGACGAGAACGGTATCACTCCCGAAATGTATATAATTCACGATGAAAATGAAGCCAAAGCGCTTTGTGATAAGATAGAAAAGCTTAATAATGTTGAGGCCGTTGAGTATATTTCGGGCGAAGAGGGGCTCGAGAGCATAAAGTCGGAAATGATTGAGGGGCAGGAACAGTTTTTCGATTTTCTTAATGAAGAACACGGCAACCCTCTCCCGTCTTCCGCAAAGGTCACCATGAAGGATATGGCGCACTTTGATGAAACCGTCAGCCAAATTAAAGCTTTAGACGGCGTTGATAATATCAAGGCACAGGATGACCTTGCCGAGCGAATAAGCGCTGTAAAACGAGGAGTTTTGATAGCGGGCATTTGGATAATTTCAATACTTCTTGTTATTTCTCTTGTTGTTGTTTCAAATACAATCAGAATAACAATGTATAATCGCAAGCTTGAAATAAGCATTATGAAAGCCGTAGGCGCTACCGATGCGTTTGTCCGTATTCCCTTTATCGTTGAGGGTGTACTTATAGGTCTTATTTCGGCAGTAATAGCCGAGGGGCTTTTATATTTCTGCTATAGAGTAGCTACTGAAACAATAGCTCAGACGCTCGGCACGGCAGATATTGTGCGTTACAGTGAAATGGCGCTGTATTTGCTCGGAGTTTTTTCCATAATCGGCGTTTTAGCCGGTGCCATAGGAAGCTTTATTATGATAGGCAAGTACCTGCGCCATGAGGGCAGTGAGTTTTCAGCAATATGATTGGTGGATAGTGTATGAAGAGAGTAAAAACAATTACCGTCTCAATAGTTTTATGTGTGATATTAGCTTTTTCTTCTTCAATTTGCACATTTGCGTTGACTGACGCACAAAAGAAAGCAATAAATGATAAAATTGCAAGCTATCAGGCTGAAAATCAAAAGCTTGCAGGAGAAATTGCACAGCTTAAAAAGGAAAAGAATCAACAGAGCGCTGTGCTTGGAGCCATTCAAAAAAAGATTTCAAATATACAGGCCATTATTAACACATATAATGCTGAAATTAACAGGATAAACTCTGTGATTTCCGACAATAAGGCAAAGATTTCAGACCGTGAGGCAAATATAGAGCAGGATAAACTGGAATATAAAAAGCGTATTCGTGCAATTTATATGAGCCAGTGGGACAGCTCGCTTAAACTGCTTTTGGGTGCGGATAGCTTTTCAAAGTTTTTACAGCTTAAAAAGCTAACCGAGGCCGTGAGCAATAAGGATAAAAAGTTTATGGAATCGCTCTCGGCGGAAATTGCCGAATTAAACGCCATAAACGAAGAGAACCGCAGTTTGCTTGAAGAGCAGGTTGAGCTGAAAGATCAGGTTAAAAAACAGCAGGATGAGCTTAAAACCCAAGAGGCGGAAGCGGCGGCAATTTACAACGAGATTTCTAAAGAAGTAAAAGACACTTCTAAAGAAATGTCGGATAATGAAAAGGAAATAGCAAAGCTTAAAAAGCAACTCGAAGCCGAGGTTACTGCAAAGGGTAATGCGGCGGCAACATTTATAAACCCCAATACAGGCTTTATGTGGCCTGT
>JAFXNY010000061.1 GCA_017529165.1 Clostridia bacterium | reverse complement strand
TTGATGAATTACTCGAATATGCGATAAATGCCGGCATTATTGAAGACGGTATCACTGCGCGCGACCTGTTTGATACGAGGCTTATGGGCCTTTTAATGCCGAGGCCCTCCGAGGTTACAAAAAGGTTTTATGAGTTGTATGGCAGTTCGCCGCTTGAAGCCACAAACTACTTTTATAATTTGAGCTGTGACAGTAATTATATACGCCGCGACCGCATAAAGCGCGATCTTAAATGGAAAGCTGAAACCGAATACGGCGAGCTTGATATCACAATAAATCTCTCAAAGCCGGAAAAGGACCCGAAGGCTATTGCGGCTGCAAAATCGGCACCGCAATCAGGTTATCCTAAGTGCCTTCTTTGCCACGAATGCGAGGGGTATGCCGGCAGAATAAACTTCCCGGCAAGGCAAAATCACCGCATAATTCCTGTAAAGATAAACAACAGCGACTGGTTTTTCCAATACTCGCCGTATGTTTATTATAACGAGCACTGCATAGTGTTTAACGGCAAGCATACGCCTATGGCGATAAACCGCGATACCTTCCGCAAGTTATTTGATTTTGTAAAGCTGTTTCCGCATTACTTTGTCGGCTCAAATGCAGACTTACCGATTGTAGGCGGCTCGATACTTTCTCACGACCATTTCCAAGGCGGTCACTATACATTTCCTATGGAAAAAGCCGAAACAGTGAGGGCGCTTTCATTTGAAGGTTTTGAGGATATAACCGCCGGAATAGTGAACTGGCCGATGTCGGTAATAAGGTTATCGGGTAAGGATACTGACAGGATAGTTGCCCTTGCAGATAAAATTTTGCTCTCGTGGCGGAAATATACAGATGAAAGTGCTTTTGTTTTTGCTGAAACTGACGGTGAGCCTCACAACACCATCACTCCTATCGCAAGAAAGCGCGGAGAGAATTTTGAGCTTGATTTAGTTCTCCGCAACAACATAACAACGCCCGAACATCCGCTTGGCGTTTTCCATCCGCACGCAAAGCTGCATCACATTAAAAAGGAAAATTTCGGTCTTATAGAGGTTATGGGATTAGCGGTTTTACCGGCAAGGCTGAAAGACGAAATGTCAGCCTTAGAACAATCCCTCATCGCAGGCAAGGATATAAGGGCGGATGAGGCGCTTTCAAAGCACGCTGATTGGGCGGATGAATTAAAGAAAAAATATGAATTCACCCGTGATAACACCGCGGATATTTTAAGAAAAGAAATAGGAATTGTATTTTCGCAGGTGCTTTCGGATGCAGGCGTTTTCAAGCGCACAGAAGATGGCGAAGCGGCGTTTTTACGATTTGTTTCGCAGGTAAAGTAATATGTTTTTAAATGTTTTAACCCAGGTTGGCGTTTTAATAATTCTTATTTTGCTTGGGTATCTGTTATCAAAACTAAACATAATAAACGAGGTCGGCGCAAAATGTATGACCGACCTCGTTTTATATGCGGTAACGCCCTGCGTTATCGTGATATCGTTTATACGCCCTTTTGAAAAAAGTATGGGCAGAAATCTTATTATAAGCACCGTTTCAGCAATACTTGCTCACGCGGTATTTTTTGCTTTAAGTATTCTGATACTTAAAAGCAAGGATATTAAGCGCGAAAGAGTTTTACGGTTTGCCGCCGTTTTCGGAAACTGCGGATTTATGGCACTACCGCTTCAAGAAGCTCTGTTGGGGGAAGACGGCGTTTTTTACGGTGCGTCAGTCGTAGCGGTTTTCAACCTGTTTGTAGGGAGCTTTGGCATTTTCCTTATGAGCGGTGACACGAAATATGTCAAACCCAAAGCACTGGTATTAAGCCCGAGTATAATTGCGATTTTAATAGGCATTGTAATCTTTCTATTATCCGCCGATGTGCCGGATATAATAAAAAGTCCTATGAAGTTTATGGCAGGGCTTAACAC
>JAFXNY010000060.1 GCA_017529165.1 Clostridia bacterium | reverse complement strand
CTTTTGCCGATTGTAGCCCCCGGATGTATCTCTATGCCGGTTTTTTTTGCAGCCCTTTGCGATATCATACGAGCCCTGAAATAATGGCCTTTAAGATATGCCTTGTGTGCACGGCGATATGCCCTTATTGCCTTAACCCCCGGATAGAGAAAAAACACTTCAAGTTTACTTGTAGCCGCAGGGTCTCTATCCATTGCGGCTTTTATATCTTCTTTTATCTGCTCGAACAAATAAAACACCCCTATTTTGTAAAATCAATCAGTTCCTTGCTCTCGTAAAGATAAATAACACCGGAAATGATTGTGAAAGCAACCGATATCCAACCTGTTACGATAAATGCAATTAAAAGTATGTGTGAAGCCATATCGCAACCGGTTACCAATTCTTTTACAGAATATGCCAAAAGCCCTAAAATGATACTCACCATCTGCGATACCGTTTTAAGCTTGCCCCAGATATTTGCGGCAATAACCTTTCGGCTGTTTGAAGCCGCCGCAACAAGCCGCACAGACGCTACGGTAAACTCCCTGAATAGAGTTATAAACACAAAAATCGTAACCTGAATTGTAAAACTTCTATTTGGCATAATTATCATAAAGCCGAGCAGTGCCGCCGTTGTGAGCATTTTATCGGCGATAGGATCCGAAAACTTGCCGAAGTTGGTTACGAGCCCGTATTTTCTGGCAATCTTACCGTCCAGATAATCGGTAATGGACGCCAGAATAAAAATTACAAGCGAAATTGTATAATTATACGGTATCGCACTAAACATCATCGTTGCCATAAATACAGGCGTTGCAATCATTCGGGCGAGAGTTAGTTTGTTTGGTAAGTTCATACGGTTTTTTCTCCTAACAAATCATATTCTAAAGTATCTGTTATCGCTACATTCACAAAGGTTCCGATTTTAAGCGGCGTGTCTGTGATAAAAAACACCTTGCCGTCTATTTCGGGGGCGTCCGCCGCAGTTCTGCCGAAGTAGCATTTTATATAATCATCGTAACCCTCAATAAGCACTTCCGCTTCCGTTCCGATTTTTGCCTCATTTCCTTGCTGCGAAATATCCGCCTGCGACTGCATAATAAGCTCCATTCTATCCTGCTTTGTCTGCTCTTCAATCTGGCCCTCGTAAGTAGCCGCTATAGTATCCTCTTCTGCAGAATAGGTAAAACAGCCGAGCCTATCAAACTTCATATCTTTAACAAACTCGTGAAGCTCAGTGAACTCTTCGTTTGTCTCGCTCGGGAAGCCAACAATAAGGGTTGTGCGGAGGACAATATCGGGTACTGTATTTCTTATCCTCTTGACAAGCGAAACAAGGCCCTCTTTATCGCTCTTGCGGTTCATTCTTTTAAGTATTCTGTTATTGCAATGCTGAATGGGTATGTCAAGATACTTTACAAGCTTTTCTTCGTCTCTTAAAAGATATAAAAGCTCATCGGTTATGCGCTCTGGGTATGTATAAAGCGTGCGTATCCAATGTATGCCCTCTATTTTAACAAGCTCTCTTAAAAGCTCGCAAAGGCAGGGTTTTCCGTAAATATCGGTGCCGTAAGCCGTAGTATCCTGAGCTACTACTATCAGTTCTTTTACACCCTTACTTGCTAAGTCCTTTGCCTCTATAATAATATCCTCTATTTTTCTGCTGCGCATTCTGCCTCTGATTTTCGGTATCGCACAGTATGTACAGCAGTTATCGCAACCGTCCGCAATCTTAAGATAGGCGGTGTATTGAGGTCCGCCGAGTATGCGCTTTGCATTGAGATTAAGCTCGTATTTTTCACCGTATCGGTTTTCTCTTTTGCCGTCCACTGCCGATTTTACAATCTCGGCTATATCGCCGTTAGAGCCGACACCTACACAAACATCTACCTCGGGTATTTCTTCGGTTATATCATCCTTATACCGCTCTGCTAAGCACCCTGTAACAATAACCGCCTTGCATTTACCCTCTTTTTTATATCTTGCGGCCTCAAGTATGTTCTCTATTGCCTCCGCTTTTGCCGACTCAATAAAACCGCAGGTATTTACTATTATTGCATCGGCATCCGCTTCGCTAACCGTAATATCATAGCCTGCAGATTTAAGAGTATAGAGCATCTGCTCGGCATCAACCTGGTTTTTAGGGCAACCGAGACTAACCATACTTACCTTAATCATTTATTCATCTCCGCTGTAATCTAATTCTTCACCGTAGCTTTTGAGTGCATTTCTCACCGCATTATACGAAAAACCTTTTCTTATAAGGGCGGCGTATACCTTTTCGGTTTCGCCCTCGGCTATCTTGCTCGCATATTTACGCTCTATTAGCTCTTTAAGCTGTTCTTGTTCATCAAAATCGGTGTTTTCGAGTGCTTGCTTTATAGTATCACTATCAAAGCCCTTTTGCATTAGCTTAAGGTACGCCGCCCGTTTTGATATGCCTCGACTCCTACACTCCTCGGCAAATCGTAAGGCTAAGCCGTTATCATCAATAACGCCTAATTCCTTAAGCCTCTCTACTGCTTTTTGGCTTACATCTTCACTAAAGCCTGCCGACTTCAACTTATCTATAAGCCGTCTCTCTGTGTACTGATATCTATCAAGTAGCCAAAGTGCTCGTGATTTTGCACGCACATAATCAGATTTTGTTTTTAACTCTATAACCCTTTCGGGTGTTAGCTCATCATCTTTATGAATGCACTCTTCTATTAGGACATCTTTATCTATCAGAACACTTTCGCCGCCACTAAACTCTACAGATATAAGATGTCCCTTTTTACTTATAAGGTCTGTGACTGTCATCAGTCTTCAACCGCTATATCTATATCGACCTTTTTGTGCGGTACAACGGTAGGCTCGGCCTCTACCGGCATAATAACCTCTTCCTCTTGCGGTATCGGCTTGCCTGACATTTTGGCTTCGTATCTTTCTTGTATCTTTTCTTCTATTTCTTTTGCCAACTGCTCATTTTCCTCAAGCAACTGTTTTACATTGTCCTTGCCCTGGCCGATTCTGGTATCTCCGTAGTAAAACCAAGCGCCCGAACGCTTTAATACATCAAGTTCGAGTCCCATATCCACAAGCTCGCCGGTATGAGAAATACCCTTGCCGTACATAACATCGAACTCAGCCTCTCGGAACGGAGGAGCCACCTTGTTTTTAACAACACGGGCTCTCGTTCTTGAGCCTATCATTTCACTGCCGTTTTTAATGGTTTCTATCTTTCTTACATCTATTCTTACGCTGGCATAAAACTTAAGCGCTCTGCCGCCTGTGGTGGTTTCGGGGTTGCCGTAAATAACGCCGATTTTCTCACGAAGCTGGTTTATGAATATGGCACTGCAGTTTGACTTTGAAAGTGCGCCGGTAAGCTTGCGAAGTGCCTGTGACATAAGGCGTGCTAATTGCCCTACATGGTTATCGCCCATTTCGCCCTCGATTTCGGCACGGGTAACGAGAGCCGCTACCGAGTCGATAACTATTATATCAATAGCGCCCGAGCGAACGAGAGCCTCGGCAATTTCGAGTGCCTGCTCGCCCGAATCGGGTTGAGAAACCAAAAGCGAATCAATATCAACGCCCAAGTTCCCTGCATATACAGGGTCGAGCGCATGCTCAACATCTATAAATGCCGCTGTTCCGCCTGCCTTTTGCGCTTCTGCAACGCAGTGAAGTGCCAGCGTTGTTTTACCTGAAGACTCAGGCCCGTAGATTTCCACTATTCTGCCCCGTGGTATTCCGCCGATACCGAGTGCCATATCAAGCGCCATAGAGCCGGTTTTTATATGTTCAACACTCATAGAGGCGTTTTCGCCGAGCTTCATAACGGCGCCCTTGCCATACTGCTTTTCTATCTGTGCCATTGCTGTTGCGAGCGCTCTTTCACGGCCCTCGTTTGTTTTATCCGTACCTACGGTTTTTGTGAACTTTTCTCTTGCCATTGTAACTTTCCTCCATTTTTATTCTAAAGCCATTATATACTAATTAACTGTCCCGAAAACTACCCTATTGGTTCCGCTTAAATCTTTCTTAACTGTTATACCGCTAAAGCCGGCTTTATTTAGTATCTCCTTAACGCTTTCGGCCTCATCGAACCCCACTTCAAAGCAGATACTTCCTCCGCTTGTAAGCGAAGCTTTATAGTTCGCTGTTATTGCCCTATAAAAATCGAGACCGTCTTCTCCGCCATAGAGCGCCGCAATAGGCTCTGCCTTTACTTCTGGCTGAAGCGTTTCCATATCTTTCTCTTTAATATAGGGCGGATTTGAAATTATAAGGTCGTATTTATCTCCTGAACCGTCACTTTCGAGAACATCACCCTTTAAACAGCTTGCGTTATTTGCATTATTAAGTGTGATATTTTCTTTAAGATAGAGAAGCGCACCATCATACTTTTCGAGCATTGTAACTTTTGCTTCCGGCCTGTTTATCGCAATGCTTATGCCGATTGCGCCACTTCCGGCACACAAATCTAAAACTTTAGGCTCTTTTTTATCCTTTATAAGCTCAAGTGCCATATCTACCGCAATTTCGGTATCTGCTCTTGGTATCAGCACTCCCTTGCCCACCTTAAAGGATAGGCCGTAAAAACTCCAAGTACCTAAAATGTACTGTAGCGGATATCTGGCAACTCGGGCGGAAACTATCTCATCAAGTCTTTTTTGCTGAATATCGGTAAGCCGAGTGTTATAATTTAGCATAATTTTTTTATTGTCAAATCCGGTTATATGCCTGATTATCTCTCGTGATTCAAACCCAAAATCTTCTATGCCTGCCGCCTCTAACTGCTTTTTTGTTCGGTTGTAGGCATTAAATATCGTATTATTATCCACAGCAGTTTCCTTTATCTACGCTTCGGTCAATATCCGGCACCTCGGGCTCTGCCGCTTTAAGGGCGGCAATAGCTACCTCTATCATTTCGTCCTTCGGTTCCTTTGTGGTAATTCTCTGAAGCCAAAGACCGGGGGCAGATACTATTTTTGTAAAAAGGTTATCGTATTTACCGCACGCGCGCAAAAGCTCAAAGCCTAGTCCGCAAATTACCGGAACCATTAAAATCTTTGCAAGCACCCATAAAGCCACCACTGAATAGACGCCGGGGAATATCATCTGTACCGCAGTAGATACCAAAAGGCTTACAAGTACCATAAGAATTAAAAACGATGTTCCGCAACGGGGGTGAAATCTCTTTTGTTTTCTTACATTTTCCACTGTAAGAGCAAGTCCTTTTTCATAGCAGAAAATAGTTTTATGCTCAGCCCCATGGTACATAAACACCCTTTTTATATCCGGCATAAACGATACGCCCCACATATAAGCCACTAACACTGCGAGCTTGATAAACTGCTCTATACCAGAGCGTGCGATTTTTGAAAACTCGGTATTAAAGAGCGCCTCAAGACCTTTTACGGCAAGACGGGGTATTAGCATAAAAAGCACAACCGAAAGCGCTACCCCGAGCACGGTGCCTATAATCATAACGGTGTTCATAAGCGCACTTTTATTCTCTTTCTTTTCTTCTTTCTCTTCTTCTATATCAGTAAATCCCGATTTTTCTGCCGATATCATCATAGCCTTATAGCCCTGTATAAGTGACTCTGCAAAGGCTATTACCCCTCTAATTACCGGCAGGCGTAAAATCTTATACTTATCACGAAGAGATTTTACATCCATATATGAAATATCAATACTTTTATCCGGCAGTCTTACAGCGAGCGCTGTTTTCTCAGTAGAGCGCATTAAAATACCCTCTATCAGCGCCTGACCGCCTATCGCAGTGTATTTAGCCATTTGTATTGCTCTCTTTCGTTTCGTTTGTATCTTCCGTACCTGCATCGGCAGGCGGTTCGTAAAGCGGTAAAACTATTGTTACCGTAGTTCCCACGCCCTCTGTGCTCTCAATAAACAAGAGCCCCTGATGTTGCTTTATAATTTCATCGGCAACCGCAAGACCTATGCCGCTTCCTCTGACTGTTTTATTTGACTTAAAGAACTTCTCCTTAACATGGTCAACATCTCCGGCAGGAATGCCCACGCCGGTATCCTTAATAACTATCTGAACGCAGGCCTCTTCCCTTGTTTGTACTACAAGTACAAGCCCGCCCTTTTCGGTGTATTTTACGGCGTTATCTATAACATTTATAAACACCTGCTTAAGCCTATCGGGGTCGCCCATTACAATAGAGTTTTGCATAGGCGGCGTATATGAAATCTCTATGCCCTGTTTTGCCGCCAGCTCGGTGTACATATCGTAGGTACTCTTAAGAAGCATAGAAACATCAACCGGTTGAGTACTGACAGTAAGCCTGCCACTTTGCATACGGGAGAAATCGAGCAGTTCTTCAACAAGACCTGAAAGACGGTTAGCCTCGGTTAAAACTACTTCGAGCCCTCGGTTTACAAGCTCCTCATCGGTGCCAACAGACATCTTTGCCGTCTCGCCCCAGCCTCTTATTGCAGTAAGCGGAGTTCTAAGTTCGTGCGATACAGAAGAAATAAAATCGTTTTTTATATCTTCTGCATGTTGCAGTTCTCCTGCCATATTGTTTATGCTGTCACAAAGCTCGGAAATCTCATCCTTTCGGTCGTTTTCAATTCTGATTTTAAGGTCGCCCATAGCTATTTTCCTTGCGGCGGCACTTATTTCTCTTACCGGTCTTAAAATAGACGATATAAAGAACATACCCGAAACTGCACAAATACCGAGTATAACAATCGCCACAAGCGTTATGGCACCTATAATAAACCAAACTCGCTTATAAACAAGGTCAAGCGATACTACCCACCTGTATCCGCCGATAATCTCGCCCGATTCGCCGTAAATTATTTCAGTTTGAGCCATAACACTCTCGCCTGTTTTACTCTTTCCTGTTCGCTCGGCAATTCCGCTTTTAGAAGAAACTGCCGCCTTAAAATCACCCGAAAAATCTTCCTCGGGTTCAAAGCCTGTTGTGCTGATAAGTGCTTGCCCGTTTTTATCAAGTGTTTGAATCTCGATTTTATCTTTTTTATCAAATGCGTCTGTAATCTGCATTGCCGTATCGAAAAAGCTATCGGCATTGGTAGATTTCAGCGCCTTAAACTCAAAAGCATATTCTTCTGCAAGAGTTTCAACTCTTTCAATATATACGGCTCTGAGCACAAGAGATAGAGACACTGCGACAACGGTGACCACCAAAAGCACTATTAAAAATACCTCAAAAAACCAGCGCATAGCAACGCTTTTGAAATGCAAATTAAGCTTCACCGTATCGCCTCCTCTCTTAAAACAAACAGGTTATTCTGCACTCCACCTGTAACCCATTCCCCAAACCGTTACAATATGCTTGGGGTCTGATGGGCTTTCTTCTATCTTCATACGAAGTCTTCTGATGTTTACATCAACGATTTTCTCTTCGCCGAAATAGTTCTCTCCCCAAACTTTTTTGAGAATATCATGCCTTGGTATCGGAGTATCGGGGACTGAAAAGAAATACTCCATTATTTGAAACTCCACTTGAGTAAGCTCAATATTCCTGCCACTTTTAAGAAGCGTTCTACGCCGCAAATCAAGTGTGAACTCGCCCGATGTAAGCTCGTTTGAATTAACACCCGCAGATGTGAGAGCACTCACTCTCCTATATAGCGAATCAACTCGGGCAATCAGCTCTGTAGGACTAAACGGCTTTGTAACATAATCATCCGCTCCGAGCATAAGACCGCTTATTTTATCCATTTCCTGTGATTTTGCAGTAAGCATTATTATGCCGAGCGTAGATGTTCTTTTACGCAGTTCCTTTACAAGACTAAAGCCGTCCATACCCGGCATCATAACATCAATAAGGGCAATGTTAAAGCCCAAAATATCCGAATCAAAAATCTCAAGTGCTTCTTCGCCGGACGCTGCCTCAACCGTTTCGTATCCTGCACGGTTAAGGTTTATTGCCTCAAACTCCCGTATTGCCGTTTCATCCTCAACAATCAGTACTCTTTTCATGATTTCACCCCTGCCCAATTAAACTAAACATTTCTTTTATTTGCTTTTCGCTTAGCGCATTCTTTGAAGCTAAATTGATAGACGCAACAAACACATTCTTTCCGCTTCTTGCAACCTCAAATGTGTTCATTCTATCGTAATCTTTTTTATCCCACCGGGATGCCGCTATTACCGAAACAGAGAATATCCTTTCGCCCACGGCATCAAGTTCTGAATCATAATAGTAAAACACCCTTCTGTGACTTTCGGTATCTTTAAGTACCGCCAAGCGACCCTCAAGGTCTTTAGGCACATCTACGCTGTATCCGTCTATTGTATTAAGTATGCTTATTTTTTTAGTTATAAGATTTTCACCGTCAAACACACACCAATTTGTATAATAAAGCAGTTCTTCACTGCCGGCGGCATTAGGCAGGTTTGTGGCAACCGGTATTTCAAGCACGCCGTCAGAATCAATATCTCGGCTCGTTATTGAGGCAGCCCTGAGCGTTCTTATGTTCTCAATCGTGTTTTCGGTTTCAAGAAGAGGATTTTTAAGCTCGCCACCATCAAAATAAAGCACTTCAGTCACTGCGCCGGCGCCTTTTATTTCATCAATATAAATTGCACCTTTGCCGGTTGAGAGTTTAGAAAACACAAGCTCCGAAACCGTCTTTACAGTAGAATCAAGTACACATCCGCCTATTCTTTGAAGTCCGCCGTCAGAAAATCTATATACTGCGGCGCTGTTTATCATATCTGCGGTATTAAGCAGATGAATTACAAGCTCGTTATCCCCGTCACCCACCAAATCACAGCATATAAAACCGGTGTATTTTTCCGTGAGGCGAACCGCTAAATTATCGCCCGTAAGTGAATAAACGCAAAGCT
This sequence comes from Clostridia bacterium, assembly GCA_017529165.1. The sequence continues at coordinate 11,599 of JAFXNY010000060.1, read as the reverse complement.
GTTTTTCACTTGAGCCGTAAACCTCCCAGCCAACAAGCACTTCTTTAATACCGTCACCGTCAAGGTCGCAAAAATCAACCCGCTCTACCGCACCGGCAACTAAAGACTTATCATCAACACTCATATACTGACCGTCGCGCTTGCAAACGGCGTTTATGTGCATATTGGTCATCTCATCATCCGAAGTGCTGTAAAACGCAAACGCTTCAAATGTGCCGTCACTATCCACATCCTCAAGAATTATTGCGCTTCTCCGCTCGCCGAGTGACGGATACTTAAGCTGGTATTCTCCTTTTATACTCTTTTTGAGTGCTTTGCTTATAGGACTCATATCTCCGGAAAGCTCGGGAGGGGTTATTAATTGTTCTGTATCAATAGTAAACACATTGCAGCCGCAAAGTGCTAAACTTAAAGCAATCGCCAATATTATTGCCGCCACTTTTCCATACTTCACGCTATCCCCTCCGTCACATAATTATACATTGTAGATTATACCATATAATATTATAAAATTAAAGGGCTTTTTGCAAAAAAAGAAAAAATATTCGTTGCAACTTTTTTTATGTTGGGTTATTATTTTATTAACAGCTTTGCGAGGGATGCTTGTTATGGACGAAAAACAATTTGAATATATGCTAGCCTTAGTTCAAAAACCCGGCCGCTACTGCGGAGGGGAAGTAAACTCTGTCATAAAGAATAAGGAAAACGCCCCCGTGCGTTTTGCCTTTTGTTTTCCTGATACATATGAAATAGGAATGTCGCACTTAGGCATTAAAATACTTTATTCGATTTTTAATGAGCGAGACGATATTTGGTGTGAGCGTGTTTTTACACCGCTTGACGATATGGCAGAACTTTTAAAGAAAAACAATATTCCGCTTTTTGCACTTGAGAGCAAGGACAGCATAAAAGATTTTGATTTTATCGGTTTTACTCTCCAATATGAGCTATCCTATACAAATGTACTTTATATGCTCGATTTGGCAGATGTGCCGTTGCGCACGGCAGACAGGGCAGAAAACGACCCTATTATAGTTGCCGGCGGACCGTGCACCTGCAACGCAGAGCCGCTTGCTGCTTTTATAGATATTTTCTTTTTGGGCGAGGGCGAAAAGGTTGACCTTGAAGTAATAGACCTCTACAAAGCCTGCAAAAAAGAGGGTAAAACCCGAAAAGAGTTTTTGCGTGAGGCCGCAAAAATAGAAGGCGTTTATGTACCCTCTCTTTATGATGTTACATACAATGCAGACGGTACCGTTAAAGAAATCACCCCAAAAGACGGCGCACCGGAAAGAATAAAGAAGCGCATAGAATACGATATGGACAAGGCGTATTATCCCGAAAAAATAGTTGTGCCATCAGTTGAAATCGTGCACGACCGTGCCGTGCAGGAGATATTCAGAGGATGTATCAGAGGTTGCAGATTCTGCCAGGCAGGATATATTTACCGCCCCGTAAGAGAAAAAAGCCCTACGGTTATAAACCGGCAGGCACGCTCGCTTATAAAAACAACAGGGTATGATGAAATATCTCTTTCAAGCCTTTCAACCAGTGATTATAGGGGATTAGAGCCGCTCTTAAACGATATGTTATCGTGGTGCGAGAAGGACAGGGTGAGTTTATCTCTGCCGTCCCTCCGTATAGATAATTTCTCGGAAGAACTGCTTAAAAAGGTATCGTCCGTGCGAAAAAGCGGACTTACCTTTGCGCCGGAGGCCGGCACGCAAAGACTTCGTGATGTAATAAACAAAAACATAACTGAAGATGAGATTATGCGAAGCTGTTCCACCGCATTCGGTGGCGGTTACACATCCGTTAAGCTCTATTTTATGATGGGGCTTCCCACCGAAACAGACGAGGACATAATAGGTATAGCAGAACTCGCACAAAGAATAGTTGATTTATATTACAGTCTGCCAAATAGGCAAAAGGGGAAATCTGTAAATGTTACTATAAGCGTTGCCAATTTTGTACCCAAGCCTTTTACTCCTTTCGAGTTTGAACCGCAAATAACAAAGGAGGAGATGTTAAGGCGGCAGGCGTTGCTTAAAGAAAACATTAAAAGTCGGAAGATTACCTTTAACTATCATGAAAACAGGACAAGCTTTTTAGAGGGCGTTTTTGCCCGTGGTGACCGCCGACTTTGTGATGTTCTAGAGACCGCCTATAAAATGGGTTGCCGTTTTGACGGATGGGATGAGTTTTTTAGCCTCGATACCTGGCTTTCGGCATTCGAGCAATGCGGCATTGACCCTATGTTTTACACCTCACGAAGGCGTGAATACTCTGAAATAATGCCGTGGGAGCATATGGACTTTTTTATAAGCAAAGATTTTCTTGTTCGTGAAAACAAATTAGCACAAAAAGGCAAAACAACCCCTAACTGTCGAGAAAAGTGTGCCGGTTGCGGAGCAAATGCGTTTAAGGTAGGTGTGTGCTATGAAAAATGTTAGGCTTTTTTATAAAAAGACCGGCACCGCCCGATTTGTTTCCCACCTTGATACAATGCGGTTTATGACAAGGCTTCTCCGCCGTGCCGAGCTTCCCGTTTGGTACACTGAGGGGTTTAATCCACATCTTTATATTACATTCGCTCTTCCCTTGTCGCTCGGAATGGCAAGCGAATATGAAATGGCCGATATCCGCATTACAGACGACAGTTTTCCTATTGAAACAATATGCGATAGGTTAAATGCCGCCGGCGCAAACGGATATTTTTTCTTTAAGGCTGCGGAGCCTAAAACTAAGCTTTCGGATGTATCGTTTGCCGAGTTTAATATCGAGTTTGACGATAACGGAACGCTTGCCGACAAACTAAAAGATTTTTTAAAAAGTGATGAAATAATTATCAATAAGAAAACAAAGAAAGGCGATATAAAAGCTTTGAATGTTGCAGAGGATATTAAAGCGTTTTCGCTCTCAAAGGTAGGCAACACCAAACTTCAAATTACCCTACCGGCAGGAAACAATAAAAACGTTAACCCGGATTTAATTGTAAAGAAGTTTTTATCTGATATAAAAAGTGATTGTTTTATAAAAACCACTCGGTTGTTACTTTTAGATTGCGAACTAAAACCCATTGAATAACTTAAAACGCCAAGACAGATTGCCTTGGCGTTTTCGTTCTCTTAGTATTCAACTGTTAATTCTCTTACTTTGTTTTCGGGCGGTTTTTCGCCGTCACGCTCGGCTAAAAACTTCTCGGCAACGGCAGGGAAAAGAGCGTAACTTAAAACATCTTCTTTCGTTTTGCCGATACCCTTTTGCTTCATTTCTTCTTCGTATTTTTTAAGTTCGGGCTCAATTAAATCGGCAGGACGGCAGGTGATTACCGTATCCGTGCCTATTGCTGTCTTGCGGACTTCCTCGTTCACTTCGCCCGGCAGCTTGCCGTATTCACCTCTAAGCAGTGCCTTCGACTCTTTAGGCACCATTTTATACCGTTCGCCCGAAATTACATTCATAACCGCCTGAGTGCCTACAATCTGGCTTGTAGGCGTTACAAGCGGTGGGTAGCCAAAGTCTTTTCTTACCCTCGGCACTTCGGAAAGCACTTCATAATACTTATCTTCTTTTCCGGCTTGCTTTAACTGATTTATCATATTAGAAAGCATACCGCCCGGCACCTGATAAATAAGCGTTTTTGTATCAACACTCAGCACCTTAGGGTCAAGAATACCGTTCGCTTTAAGCCGGTCGGCTACCGTACGGAAATGAGCCGCCGCTTCACTTAAAGCACTCATATCAAGACCGGTATCTCTGGGCGTTCCTTTAAGCGTTGCAACCAAAGCCTCGGTTGCCGGCTGTGATGTTCCGTTTGCAAGGGGAGAAAGGGCGGTATCCACAATATCAACGCCGGCTTCAGCCGCCATTAAATTGGTCATATCTCCCGTGCCGGTTGTGTTATGTGTATGAAGATGTATCGGCACGCTTACATTTTCTTTGAGCTTTTTAACAAGCGAATAGGCGTCAAAGGGTAATAACAGATTTGCCATATCCTTAATGCAGATAACATCTGCGCCCATATTTTCGAGAGTTTTTGCAAGACTTATAAAATACTCCTCATTATGAACAGGGCTTTCAGTATAGCTTATTGCCGCTTCGCAGATGCCGCCGTACTTTTTGCAAGCTTTAATTGAGCTGTCAAGATTACGAACATCGTTAAGAGCGTCAAAAATGCGTATAACATCAATACCGTTTTCGATAGATTTTTCGACAAACGCCTCAACCACATCATCTGCATAATGCTTGTATCCTAAAATGTTCTGCCCGCGGAAAAGCATTTGAAGCTTTGTATTTTTTACATATTTTTTTATTGTGCGAAGCCTCTCCCAAGGGTCCTCGCCTAAAAAACGCATGCAAGCGTCAAATGTGGCACCGCCCCAGCACTCAAGCGACCAATAGCCTATTTTATCAAGCTTTTCGAGTGCAGGTATCATATCTTCGGTAGTCATTCGTGTTGCCGCTTGAGACTGGTGCGCATCACGCAAAATCGTATCTGTAATATATAAAGGTTTCTTTGCCATTTTTTACTCCTTAAATTATCCAAACAAGGTTATCAGCACACCTGCGGCGATTGCCGAGCCGATAACGCCGGCAACATTCGGTCCCATAGCGTGCATAAGCAAAAAGTTTGAGGGGTTTTCTTTTTGGCCTACGGTCTGCGATACTCTCGCCGCCATAGGAACGGCGGAAACGCCTGCCGAGCCGATAAGGGGGTTTACCTTGTTTTTGGTAAACAGGTTCATAAACTTCGCAAGAAGAACACCGCCGGCGGTACCAACGGCAAACGCCGCTATACCCATAGCCATAATCTTTAATGTATCAAGATTTAAGAATGCCTTTGCGGTAGCCGTAGCGCCCACGGAAATGCCTAAGAAAATGGTTACTATGTTCATAAGCTCGTTTTGAGCGGTTTTACAAAGACGCTCGCAAACGCCCGATTCTTTCCAGAGATTGCCGAGCATAAGGCACCCTACAAGGGGAGTGGCGGAAGGCACTAACAGTGCCACAAATATAGTAACTACTATCGGGAAAACTATCTTTTCAGTCTTTGAAACCGACCTTAGCGGTTTCATAACTATACTGCGTTCTTTTTTAGTTGTAAGCAATTTCATAATCGGCGGTTGAATTACAGGCACTAAAGCCATATACGAATACGCCGCAACGGCAATAGGACCTAAAAGGTTCGGGAAGAGCTTACTTGTGGTATAAATTGCGGTAGGTCCGTCAGCTCCGCCGATAATACCGATTGAAGCCGCCGCCTGCTGCGGAAAGCCCATATATACACAGCCGAGGAATGTTATAAAAATGCCTATTTGTGCCGCCGCACCTAATATGAGTGACTTCGGGTTTGAAATCAGAGGTCCGAAATCTGTCATAGCGCCTATGCCTATAAATATAAGGCAAGGATACAGGCAGGTTTTAACGCCGATATAAAGGATATCCAATAGTCCACCGTTCGCCATTATATTGCCGTAGGAATGATAAAACTCACTACTTTCATCCATAAACTGCGCCCACAAATCAGTGTGATAAAGCGCATCAAACGGTGTAAACGCCGTAAGGTTTGTAAGCAGCATACCAAATGCAATACCCACAAGTAAAAGCGGCTCAAACTGCTTTTTTATACCAAGCCATAAAAGAAAGAGGGCTACTATTATCATCACAAGTGAGCCCCAGTTCTCCTTAAGGTTGCCAAAAAGGAGATAAAAACCGGTGCTTTTAGAAAAATCAATAATCTTATCAATCATTTCATTCACCAAATTACTTTATTGTGCAAAGCACAGTACCCGTCTCCACAGCACTGCCTTTCGGAACTATTCCGGTAACCTTGCCCGAAACCGGCGCCATAATCTCATTTTCCATTTTCATAGCCTCAAGCACCATAAGCACATCGCCCTTATTAACCGAAGCGCCCTCGCTTACATTAACTGCGAGAATATTTCCGGGCATAGGACTGCGCACTTCTTCGCCCTCGCCCGATACTGCCGGTGCAGGTGCCGCTTTAGGTTTTTCAGCTGCCGCTGCCTTCTCGCCGGACTTTACTTCTTCAAGCTCTATTTCATAGAGACTTCCGTTTACTTTAACTCTGTACTTTTTCATATATACCTCACCCTTTTGTGTTTAATTACAAGTTAGATCTTCTTAAACGAAACAACCCTTAAAGAGTTCACATCTTTACCCATTTCTTCGGCGCAAACAGCACAAACTGCCGCAACCAGCTCGGTATCTTTTACCGATTTATCACCGTTAACTGTGCTTTTATTTACAGTTTTTTTATTGTTTTTAGGTCCCGAGCAAATTGCTCCCGTGATAAGGCAGATAATTATAATCGCTATAAGCCCTACAAATACCGTGCCTATTCCCATAGTAACGGCGAACCAGTTGGGGATATCCCCTTTTGCCGCCGAAAGCGCAATATTTGTTAACATTTTTATCCCTCCGAACGCATAAAACCGGAAAGAGTTCCCAAACTCCCCCATTATAGTAACATTATATTACTTTCCGCAAGTAAATGCAATAGGTTTAGCTTAAATTGCCGCAAAAAAGGTCGGGCAATCACCCGACCTCAGTTTTGTATGTACAGATTATATTTTCTCTGCAATTTCAAAGATTTTTGCAGGCAGCTCGCTTTCATCGCAAGAAACGGTGAACAAGAACTCAACATCCTCGATTTTACCGAGTCTCTCTAAAAAGCCTGCCAGCTCATTATAATCTCTCGAGCCTATGCGAAGCGTAGCATCACCAAAGATGTGAGTTACATCGTTGTTCCCTGCCTTAATTCCGGCAAGTAAACCGTAATACTCGCCATATCCTGAAATTGCACAGGCATCAGCATCTATAAGCCGTGCCTTATGGGTAACGGAAAAGGTTAAGGTATCACCCTTTTCAATGCAAACAACATTGCCAAGGCTCTCGTTTGCCGCCTTGTTTACAAGGTCAACGAGTTTCTTTGTCTTGCCCGAACCTTTTTTACCGATTATAAGCTTAATCATTTGTAACAACTCCTTTATATTATACCGCAAAGCGGTTATTTTCTGTTTACAGCCTTTTTTCAAGCTCGGCTTTCATATCTTCGTATCCCGGTTTACCTAAAAGTGCAAACATATTCTTCTTGTAGCTTTCAACTCCTGGTTGGTCAAACGGGTTAACACCGAGCATATATCCCGATATAGCACATGCCTTTTCAAAGAAATATATAAGCCTGCCAAGGTTTTCCTCGTCTGCCTTGTCAAGCGTGATAACAAGGTTAGGCACGCCACCGTCAGTGTGTGCTAAAACAGTACCCTCAAACGCCTTTTTATTTACAAAGGACATCGGCTTTCCGGCAAGGAAATTAAGCCCGTCACCGTTAGTTTCTTCCTCTTCAATTATAACATCACTGCCGTTATCGGTTATGTTTACAACCGTTTCAAACATAATGCGGGCGCCATCCTGAACAAACTGACCCATAGAATGTAAATCAGTAGAAAAGATTACGGACGCCGGGAAAAGACCTTTGTTATCCTTACCCTCGCTCTCGCCGAACAACTGCTTAAACCACTCCGCCATCATAGTAAATCTCGGCTCGTAGGACACTAAAAGCTCAACCGATTTACCCTTGCGGTAAAAAGCATTTCTAAGCGCCGCATACTTATAACAGGGGTTTTTATCGATATCATTAACGCTATAGTCTTCTCGAGCTTTTGCGGCACCGAGCATAAGCTTATCAATATCACAGCCTGCCGCCGCAATAGGAAGAAGACCGACTGCCGTGAGCACAGAAAATCTGCCGCCCACATCATCAGGTACTACAAAACACTCATACCCCTTTTGGTCAGCAAGTGCTTTAAGTGTACCCCTCGCCTTATCTGTTGTGCAGTATATGCGCTCTGCTGCGCCTTTTTCACCGTAGCGCTCTTCAAGCATTTTTCTGAATACTCTAAACGCCACCGCCGGTTCGGTAGTGGTGCCCGATTTTGAAATTATATTTACAGAAACTCTTTTGCCCTCACAGATTTTAATTATATCGGCAAGCGCCGAGCCGCTTATACTGTTGCCGGTAAAATAAATCTCCGGAACGCCACTACGCAAACGGTTATAGTTCTGACCTTTTAAGAACTCTATTGCCGCACGGGCGCCTAAGTACGAGCCGCCAATGCCGATTACAAGCAAAACATCGGTATCGCTCTGTATTTTCTCTGCTGCTTTCTTTATACGGGCAAACTCCTGCTTGTCATAATCTACCGGCAAATCTACCCAGCCGAGAAAATCGTTGCCAAGCCCCGATTTTTCCTCAATTGCCTTATGCGCCGCATAAACCTGCGAAGCTAAACCCTTTATATCGTTTTCTCTTATAAACTTATTTGCATAATCAGTTTTGAATGAAAGTCCCAATTCTTTTGCCTCCTGCCTTCTTATGTTTTTATTTTACATTATTTGTGCTCCTTTTTCAAGGGTAAATATAAATATTTATAAAATAAAACTTTAAGATGTGAAAAGTCCTCTCACAAGCCATAAAACCGCTTCGCCGAAGCTCATTTTTTTAACATCGGCGCCGGCTGTTATATCTATTGTTCCTATTAGTGTATCACCTGAATAGACTTCTATTTCTCCTATCTTATCTCCTTTTTTCACCGGTGCTGATACGCTATCAGGCAGGTTTAATTGTTCTGTTACTTCCGCTTTCTCGCTCTTTTTAAGAAGTATGCTAAGCGGAGCTCCTGCGCCGAGTGCAACATCGCCCTCAGTACCGCCCTTAACCTTTATCTTTGTGCCGTTTTGAAACTCCGGCTCAATTTTTTGAATACTGTAATTAGAAAAGCCGTAATCGAGCAGTTTTTTTGCACCCTCAAATCTGGCAGGCGAAGTCTCGCCGCCCATAACCACGGCAACTAATTCCATTCCGTTCCTCTGTGCTGTAGCGGATAGACAGTATCCGGCATCCGATGTTGTTCCGGTTTTAAGGCCTGTTGTTCCCTCGTAAAAGCGCACAAGCTTATTTGTGTTTACAAGCTCGCTTTCTCCGTTTCGCAAAGTATCCAGCCAAACCGTAGAATACTTTTTTATAAGCGGATGCTTTATAAGCTCGGCAGACATAAGCGCCACATCATGTGCGGTGCTTAAATGCCCCTCGGCGTCAAGTCCTGTTGCGTTTTTGAAAACAGTATCGTTCATACCAAGCTCTTTTGCTCTGTTGTTCATAAGCTCTACAAAGCCCTCTTCACTGCCGGCAACCTTTTCAGAGAGGGCAACGGTAGCGTCATTAGCGGAAGCAATAACCGCCGCTTTTAACAGGTCGTCAACCGTCATACTCTCGCCCGGCTCAAGCCATATCTGTGAGCCGCCCATACTTGCGGCGTGTTCACTGGCGCTTATTACATCTTCAACCGTAAAATCTCCCCTGTCTATCGCCTCCATAACAAGAAGTAAAGACATAATTTTTGTGATAGACGCCGGCGGCAGTTGCTCATCCGAGTTTGCCTCATATAAAACCTCAAGAGTATCAGGCTCTAAAAGAATAAACGATTTTGCCTTTATATCGAGCACCGTGCCTGCCGGCGCTATATCGGTTGAAGCTATAGGCACGGCAACATCCGATATATCGCACTCACTTGATACTGTTTTTGCCGTGCAAAAAAATGTAAAAGAAACCATTATTAACACGCAAAGAAACAAACTTAAAGACACTTTATAAACTCTCATAAAAAATCCCCTTTCGCATAATGTTTATGCGAAAGGAGAGAAAAAGATACAAGGTTGTTAGCGGTCGTATGCGGGCAGTTTATCGAGCACGGGAATAAGCAAAGCCATAACAACAACCGCAATAACGGTATTAGGAAGCATATAAAGACCGTTGTATATTAGCGAATAAACCCAAGCGTTTGAGGTTACTACATTCGCAATCTTTTCTTCGGTGGAAATTGCGTAAATGGTAACACCGCTTATAAAGTGGATAACAAAGCGAGCCACACAGCCAAGCAGAGCCGAAACAGGTAAAAGCGCCTTTTTGCCCTTAAAAATACCGGCAACACCGCAAGCACCGTAGGCCAATACATAGTCAAGCAATACACTCGGCAGTCCCCAGCCGATACCGCCACCGATTATGCATTTAATAAGACCGAACACCAATCCTGAAGCCACGCCGTAACCAAAGCCTTTGCGGTAGCAGATAATAAACAGTGGTATCATTACAAAGTCGATTGAACCTCCGAAAGCACCGAGCGGTATTTTGAAGAAAGAAAGCGCAACAGAAAGCGCTATCATTACCGCACACTCACTTACACTGAAAATTGTTTTTTTTGCCATAATAAACATCTCCTTAAAAAAATAAACAGTCCCTATCGGACTGCGTGAAAAGGCTAATATTTCCCTACGCCGGCATTATCCGAATCAGGTTACAGGTCGGTGCCATAAAATAGGGCACCCTCTCAGCCGGAGTTTCATCCAGCTCCCTTTTGCGTATCCTATTATACCACTATTTTGTGGCTTGTCAAGAGCCTATATACAAGGTATAGAAAGTGCTTAAAAAGTGCTTGACATAGGGTTTTAGCTATGATAAAATAGTCAAGCCGCATATTGCGGGTTTGTAAGTTGCGCTCAAAAAAGCGTGCACCCGACAGTAGCGAGACTGTTAATATCAGGTAGGTGTAAAAAATGTACGCAATTATTGAGACCGGCGGCAAGCAGTACCGAGTTCAAAGCGGTGACATTATATATGTTGAAAAGCTTGGTGCCGAAGTAGACAGCGAGGTCACCTTTGACAAGGTTGTTGCCGTAAGCAACAGAACTCTTAAGGTTGGCAAGCCCTATGTTAAGGATGCTTTTGTAAAGGGCACGGTTCTTAAAAACGGCAAGGGCAAAAAGGTAACAGTATTTACCTATAAGCCGAAAAAGAACAGTTCACGCAAAATGGGCCACAGACAGCCGTATACTAAAGTACGAATCGGCGAAATCGGTTAATCTTATGACTAACGCAAGGTTTTGGATCTATGGCTTTTCTATCACAGGGCACAGCACGAAAGACGCCGGTGATGATGAAGGCAGAGCACTTTGTGCGGCAGTTTCCAGCGCGGCATATATGGCGGCAAACACGATTACGGAGGTTATAAAAGATACCGCCGAAATCGAAGTTAAAGACGGAGAAATGTTCTTAAGTGCCCAAAACCCGTCAGATAAAACTATAGCGGTACTTAAAGGTCTAAGACTTCATTTAAGTGAACTATCAAAACAATACGGTAAACGACTAAGTGTAACTACGGAGGTGTAAGTAATGTTAAAGATAAATATCGGGCTTTTCGCCCATAAAAAAGGTATGGGTTCCACCAAGAACGGGCGTGACAGTGAAGCTAAACGCTTGGGTGTTAAGCGTGCGGACGGTCAGTTTGTTTTAGCGGGCAACATATTAGTTCGCCAGAGAGGAACTCACATTCACGCAGGCGCAGGTGTGGGCCGCGGTTCAGATGATACTTTGTTTGCGCTTATTGACGGTAAGGTTAAGTTTGAGCGACTTGGCAAGGATCGTAAACAGGTAAGTATCTACGCTGTTGAGCAGTAAGAAGAAAGCCGGGCGGCAAATCGCTCGGCTTTTTGTTTTACGGGAGGAGAAAAGCATATG
>JAFXNY010000059.1 GCA_017529165.1 Clostridia bacterium | reverse complement strand
TTTTATCGGCAGTAAACGGCTATTATAATGAGCATAAGGATGAAAAAATTCTTCTTGTAAGCAGTAATGAAACCTACGGCGAATATATAGCTAAAAATCAAGATGATTTAAAGGATAAATTTCATTTCAATTATCCGTCTGTGGAGCTGCAAAGGACCCTTGTAAACAAAGAGCTTTTTTATAAGACCTACGCTGATAGCGTTCTGGATTTACCGAAAACGGTTTATTTTGACTGTAAGGCGGATACCGAAATTCCCGATGATTTAACCTATCCCGTGATAGTTAAGCCTGCGAATGTAATACTTTTTAAGCACATAACATTCAAAGGAAAACGCAAAATTTACAGGCTTTCTTCAAAGGAAGAATTAGAAAGTGTAATAGGATATTTTAAAAACAGTGAGTATGATGATACACTTATTATTCAGGAATATATACCAGGCGATGATTCTCACCTTTTTGACGCGGTAGTATATATGGGCAAGGATAAAAAGGCGAAACTCTGTTCATTTGCTCAAATTGGACTTCAAGAGCATAGCCCCCGTATGATAGGCAACGCCGCGGTGCTCATAAACGGATATTCACAGTTTGACGGTGTGGGCATACAAATAGGCAAAATTGTGGAATTTATGGAGGGCATCGGATATCAGGGCTTTGCCGAGTTTGATATGAAGTACGATGCTCGTGTAGGCAAATATAAGGTTATGGAAATAAACGCAAGGCAGGGCAGATGCTCATATTACATCACTCCCTGCGGATATAATCTTATAGAGGTGCTTTACCGCGACCTGATACTTGGCGAGGATATGCAGTTTTGCAAGGCGGATAAATTAGTACTCGAAACCTTTGTGCCAAAATCGGTAGCTAAAAAGTATATAGTTAATGAGGAATTTAAAAACAAGGCTCTTTCTCTTTGGAGTAAGGGCGTTCATCCGCTGAAATATAAAAAGGATAACGGTATTATAAGAAAACTTATGCTTTTTAAAATAGGCTTGAACTATAAAAAAGCATATAAAAATTTCACTTGGGATTGGGATTAGACCTGAATTAAGGAGAGCTTTTATAATGTGCGGATTTTGCGGTTTTGCAGATAGACTTGATAATAAGGAAAAGGAAAAAATCATAAAAGGTATGGCGGATAGGATAATACACCGCGGTCCTGATAGCGACGGTTATTATGTTGATGACCGCGTTGCTATGGGCTTTCGCAGACTGTCCATAATAGACCTTGCCGGCGGCGACCAGCCGATTTACAATGAGGATAAAAATATCGTTGTTATGTTCAACGGCGAAATTTATAACTTTATGGAGCTTCGAAAAGAGCTTAAAGACTGCGGTCATACATTTGCCACAAATAGCGATACCGAGGTTATAGTTCACGGTTACGAAGAGTACGGCACGGATGTTTTCAGCAAGCTGCGTGGTATGTTCGGCATACTCATTTACGATAAGAGAAATGAAACCTTCATCTGTGCGAGGGATTTTTTCGGCATAAAGCCGGTGTATTATTACTTTGATAACGAAACCTTTATGGCAGGCAGTGAGATAAAGAGCTTTCTATCGCATCCGAACTTTAAAAAGTCGCTTAATAAAAAGGTTCTTTCAATGTATTTGTGCTATGGCACAAATCATATGGAGGAAACATTTTTTGAAAACACTAAAAAACTGCTTCCCGGTCATTTTCTGACTTATAAAGAAGGCGAGCTTACCGTAAAACAGTACAGCAAGCTCGATTATGACAAGCAAGAAAACACTTATGAATATTATGAAAAGCTCGTAAAGGAAACGCTTGAATCATCGGTTGAGTATCATAAAATCAGTGATGTTGAGGTAGGCTCCTATCTTTCGGGCGGTGTTGATTCTTCGTATGTTGTATCGGTTGCAAAGCCGAATAAAACCTTTACCGTGGGTTTTGAGGGCAAGGGTTTCAGCGAAATAGAATACGCAAAGGGGCTTTCCGACCATTTTGGCGTAGAACACTTTTCCAAAACCATTTCGGGTGATGAGTTTTTTGATATATTGCCGACGGTTCAGTACCACCTTGATGAGCCGAGCGCAAATGTAAGCGCGGTACCGCTTTATTTTTTAAGCCGATTGGCGCGCACTAAGGTTAAGGTTGTGCTTTCCGGCGAGGGTGCGGATGAAATGTTTGGCGGATATAATGAGTATAATGTGCAGGGCGCGGCAAAGCATTATCTGCGATTGCCGCTCGCTATTCGCAGAGGTATTGCCGCGGTGGCTCGACCGCTTCCTTATTTTAAGGGTAAGCACTTTATCGAAAAGTACGGCAAAGAGCTATCCCGCCGCTATTATAATAAAACAGAAATGTTTTTGCCGGACGAGGTAGGCGGAGTGCTTAAAGAGAAGTATAAACCCACAGTCAGTCCTTTCGACCTTTGCACACCGTTTTATAACGAGGTTAAGGGTAAGGATGATGTGCTTCGCAAGATGTATATTGACCTTAATTTCTGGCTCCCTTACGATATACTGCTTAAAGCC
>JAFXNY010000058.1 GCA_017529165.1 Clostridia bacterium | reverse complement strand
GTAACGCCGGAATTTGCCAAAAGGACGGCTGAATACTACGGAGAATTATCTGCATAAGAAGCGGTGCGCGGCAGTGCCCCGCTTCTTTTTTATATTGAAAAACATAATAATTTATGGTATAATCCAAATAGGGCATTAAAGGCATTTATTGAAAAACAGAAAAAGGCTTACACTCGGTAAGGACAAAATGGTTTTGGAGGGCAAAATTTTCAGCCCGTTCTTGCCTCGTCGCGCCGAATACGCCAGTATAACGGCGTTCCTCGTCTTCGACGGAGCAAAAATTTTGCTCCTACAAAACTGCTTCACACCCGAAATCGAACTGTTTTTCGCAGATTTCGCGTATGAGCGAAGCAGGAATACTTTCGTATTTCAATGAGCGAAGGCGTGAAAGAACGACAAAACAGCCGATTGTCGGGCGTTTTGTCCTTATCGAGTGTAAGCCAAGGTAAGAGCAAATCCGATTTTCTTAAAACAATAAATTTAAAGGAGAATATTTTATGAGCAATGGCACTTCAAAAAAACCAATCACAAACGGGCTTTTGTGGATTTTTGCCGTAGGGCAGTTTGGTTGGAGTTTGCTTTCGGGCATAATTTCGACCTGGCTTGTACACCTTTATACCGGCACCCATAATGCAGGAGAAACAAACGGTATTTTCGGTGAGTTTATCACACAAAACCCGATTTTCGCGTCAATCACCCTTTTCGGTCTTATAACCGCGGTGGGCCGTATATTTGACGCCGTAACAGATCCGCTCGTAGCGAGCTGGTCGGATAGGGCAAATTACAAGGGCGGCAGAAGAATACCGTTTTTAAAGGCGGTTGCTATCCCCTTTGCAATCTACACCGTTGCTATTTTCATTGTTCCGCAAACCGCAAACATCACACTCAACAATACCCTTATATTTGCGCTGCTCATCCTTTTCTATCTTTTTATGACAATTTATTGCACACCCTATAATGCTCTTATAGCCGAGCTTGGCGATACTCAAAAACACCGCATAAATGTTTCCACTTATATTTCGTTTACATACATTGCCGGTTTCTCTCTGGCAACGCTCGTACCCACGCTTTCAGGTATGCTTGAAGGCGTTGCAGGCAGTCAGGAAAGAGCTATTCAGCTCGGAATAGGCATTATGTGCGCAGTAGCGGCGATTGCTATGCTCGTTCCTGCCTTATTCATTAAAGAGAGGCAGTATATTGACAGTAAGCCGGTTAAAACTCCGGCATTCTCTTCCCTTGCTAAAACCTTTAAGAACAAGCAGTTCCGCCGCTTTGTCTATGCAGATGTTATTTATTTCTTTGCGGTTACCCTTTTCCAAACAGGTCTTGCGGATTTTGAAACCCGTATTATGGGTATATCCTCAGATAAAACATTTTTACTCACGGTTATTATGACGGCGTTCTCCCTTTGCCTATACCCGGTTGTTAATATGTTGGCTCCTCGCTTCGGCAAAAAGCCGATAATTGTAATAGGCTTCTTTACCTATTCAGCCGTTTTCCTTATAACCGCCCTTGCAGGTCAGGGTATGGCTTGGGGAATACTCGTTGCGGTAAGCGCAGGCGTTCCT
>JAFXNY010000057.1 GCA_017529165.1 Clostridia bacterium | reverse complement strand
GTGATTTTTGTTATGGCTTCACTGTCAAAAGAATTAAGCAGTTCCGAATACTGCAAGAACATCTGCTGCTTATCTTCTTCGTTTGCCGTCAGATAATTGATGTCGGTAAACTTAAATGATTTTGAATATTTGTTACCGACCTTAAATATACCGTCCTTATAGATTGTTGTAATAGGAATATAGTCCTGGACTGTCTTCGGAACGGTATATTTTTCTTTATCTTCCTTTATTCTGTTTTTTAACGATTTCATCATAACGCTTTTCCTCCCTTGCTTTTAAACTGTGAGCGTCCGCATATAAAGTTGAACACTCGAATTTCACCTTAATCGGTTCTATGAATTTTGACTTAACCCAAGCAACAGCAAACTTTTCTGCCGGCATACCGTTGTAGGTAATAAATCCGCAGGCGATAAACGGAGCCGCACCTAACATACATACCCACGAAAGTGTTTCAACTCCGAAAATCGGCTTAAAGACAAAGTAAAGCAGAATTGCCATTACACAACCGATACAGGCAAAAAAGAACTGCCGCATAGACAGTCCGAAAAACATTGATTCTGTATAACTTCGTATTTCACGATTGATTTTAATTTCCAAACATCATACCTCCTTACAGTCCCATCATTTCACGCACGATACGGTCAGCCATTTTAACACTGCCGACAAGAACAAGCATATTAAAGATAAGCTCGCCGATATACGACCATACCTGCGTTACAGCCGAAGCAGAACTGTCTACAACAGGCGGGCTTGATGCAAATACAGAGAATATAATACACGCAAGTACGATTATGGCACCTTCAAGCAATACCGCACAGTAGCTTTTAAGGAAGGTTTTACCCACATTCTGCGTAGGTTCACCTGCAAAGGTTGAAAGCGGTATCGGTGCGATAGCCGAATACATATAGATTTTGAAAAATCTGCCGTATACAGACAGTATCATAATAAAGGCAAGTACCGTTATAAACAGACCGCCTATCAGAGTTACTGCCCATAGCGGGATAGACTCCCAAAATCCGCAATCTTCAATAGCGTCTATAATACTTTGCGGCAATGTGGTACTTGACGAGCTTGCAATGCCGGATGAAGTCATAATCTTTGAGATTACTCCTTGAACAATCGCCATCAGTTTTAGCATCAGTTCAAGTCCGTAGGTGATAACACCTTTTGCAAGTGCGAATCGAATAAACAGTTTAAGCGCATGTTCCGGTTTTTTCACTTCGGTAAAACTGCCGCAGGTCTTTACAACACCTACGACAAAAAACAATACTAACAATGCGTATCCGATAGCCTGTAAAGCTCCGTGAATACTTAATATCACTTGCCAAACAGCACCGCCTTTAAATGTTTCGGGGGACTGTGTTAATAGCGTCCATATTTCTGCAAACTTACTGTTCCATGTTTCAAGTGCGTTTTCTAAATTACCAACTACCCAGTTATCGGACAAGTATCATCACTCCCTTCATAAAATGTGGGCAGAAGCATTTTTGCTCTGCCCGCGTTGCACACTCAACCGGTAATAAGGTTAAGAATTTCTTTTGCGAAGGTTATGATGATACCACCGGCAACTGTTAAGAATCCGTTGGCTCTCTGTGATGGGTCATGCGATTTAAGGGATAAACCTACCTGCACAACACCAAAGCCAAGCAGTATAAGACCGATAGCACGGATCAGTCCGAAAATAAAGTCGGACAGATTATTAACAACCGCCAACGGATCATCTCCTGCTGCGAATGCCGTCATAGGCAAGGTGCAGAGTATTGCTAACACAATCACCAATGAGCAGTAAGCAAAGAAACCCTTTCTGACCTTTCCGGTCATCTTCAATTTACTTGTATTATTGTTTTTGTGAAACATTATTGTTTTCCTCCTCGTTTTCTTCAGGTAATAATTCCTGTATTTCTTCTTCGGTTAAGATAGCGAAGTCGCCATCATCCGAAATACTATCAAAGTCGATAGGTTGCATTTTTAATAAGCTCTCATC
>JAFXNY010000056.1 GCA_017529165.1 Clostridia bacterium | reverse complement strand
GCTCGCATTTTTCGGGTGTGAAATCGGACTGGCTAAACTCAACAACCAAACGGTTACCTAAATATTTAAGAGTTTCAGTCATTTGAGATACCATAAGCCTTAAATGCTCGGTTTCGGCATCTCTGTACCCACTAAAAGAATCAAGATATTCGTTTACAAGGCGCTCTATAATAGAGTGCACCTCACTCTCGGTGAGCGCCTTGATTTTATCCTTTGACTCTTCAATAAACCGCTCTAGCACATAATGTATAAGCGTGCCCGATTGCATAGAGCTAAAGCTTACAGGCTCTATTGATTTAACGCCCAAAGCATACTTACAAAAATACATAAACGGGCATTTGCTGTATGTATCAAATCTCGATGGCGAAAGCGATATTTTTTTGCCTAAAAGCTCTCTTGATAATTCACTAGGTACTGAAAACTGCGGTCTTTTATCACTACTATCTACTGCCTCTACCCGCAATTTATAATCAGGATTTTCCGCTAAAGCAGATTTTAGCGTTTTATAATCATTGCTACCGTGCTCACTCCGGCATAAGCTTACAAATGTATCATCCGCTGTTTCGGGCAGATTATATTCGTTTAGTATTTCGGGTTCTCTCTGCACAGTAACACAAAAACGCTCTGTAAGCTTTTTTACAAATCGGGATATTTCACCGTTTTTCATATTATAGCTTATAAAGACTTTTTTATCTGCACAGCACACGCAGTTATATACAAGCAAATCTTCATCAATCGCCGAATAAACAGAACAATCGGGTATATCTATGCCAAGCGAATTAAGCTTGCCTATCTCCGCCACAGAAAAAACTCCGTTTGCCTGCGGTGTTCTCGGGAAAACGCCCTGATTAGCGCCCAAAATAAACACATAATGCGGTCTTGACGGCTGTATTCTATCAGCAGAGCCGAACAAAACCTCATCCACCATCTGAGGAACAACGCCTACGCTTTCAATGTTTACGCAGTTTTTGAATGCCTCCTTAAACTCACGGGCAGTCGCATTATCTTGCAGACAATTAACTATTGAATTGAGTATCTTCATAACCTTGCCGTAGGCTGTAACTATTCCCTCAGATAATTGAGTATTACCTTGTTTATTATAATCATTTGATATTTCAGAAAACTTGCCTACTGCGCTCTCTAAAAGCGATACCACAGCTTTTGCCATATCATACGGGGAGCCCTTAAATGCATCCCGAAAGGAAGTGATTGGTGCAAGTGCCCTTTTGCGAAGCATATTTATACGCTTAATATTTTCTTCAGTTTCTTCATGAGTTGCATTATTACTATCAAGCCCGTGAGGGTCCATATTCCATTCTTTTTGCCAATCATTTCCGTCAATATTCCATATGTAAACATAGTTTTCAAGCTCGCTTAATTCATCTTCGCTTAAAAATGCTACTCCGCTTTTATGGAAACGAAACAGCTTTTCGGTGGTTATTCTGCTTGTAAGTTCCATAGCAGAAAGTGCCGCAATGCTGGGGGGAAAGGATATAAGCGGCATTCGCCTATCCGAAAAATATTGTATTTCGTTCTTTGAAAACGCTAAAGACAGCGCCTGTTCGTAATCATCCGCATTACGGGCAACAACTACAAAATCACTGTATCT
>JAFXNY010000055.1 GCA_017529165.1 Clostridia bacterium | reverse complement strand
GAGCGCGTTGGTGAAACTGGGAATCTCGGAATCCCACAAGCGCGCATTGATGTAGGGCATCACGAGCACGCCCTGGCTCTTCATCCACGACACCGACTCGGCCATGCCGGGGCGTATCCGCCTGTATACGGCGATTTTGAATGTAAGGAAATTATAGCGGTTTTGAAAAAATACAATATTGATAAAGTTTATTATGGTCATATCCACGGTGGAGCAGTTTATAAAACATGGCAGGAATACGATAATATTTCCCTTAAAATATTATCTGCAGACAGAGTTAATTTTACACCTATTTTGATTGGTAAGTTCGGTAATTTTAATTTGTTATAAAAATATATAGCAATTTTTGTAAAGTTGTGTTATAATAGCAATAATTTGTGCGGAGGTATAAAAAATGAGTCTTAAAGAAACAAAAAAATTAGAAACTAACCGTTATCAGCTTGAAATACTTATAGACGGTGAAAAGTTCCGTGAAGCCATTAAAGAGGCTTACAAAAAGAACAGTAAAAAAATCAATGTGCCCGGTTTCCGTAAAGGAAAAGCGCCGATGCATATTATTGAAACATATTACGGCACAGAAGTATTTTTTGAGGATGCACTCAATCTTCTTTATAATGATGCTGTTGAAGAAGCAATAAGTGAATCGGGTCTTAAGGTTATAGACGATAAAATGGATTTTGATTTAGTTTCCATTTCAAAGGAAGACGGCGTTGATTTTAAAGTAAGCCTTACTACATATCCGGAAATAAGTCTTAAAAAGTATAAGGGGCTTAAAGCCGAGAAACAGCCGGTAAAGGTTGAAGCAAGTGAAATAAACGCTGAGCTTAAATCACTCGCAGAGCGCAACGCCCGTATGATTTCTGTTGAAGACAGAGCTGCTAAAAAAGGCGATACTGTTGTAATTGATTTCGAGGGCTTTATAGAGGATAAAGCGTTTGAAGGCGGTAAAGCAGAGGGCCATTCTCTTGAGCTCGGTTCGGGGCAGTTTATACCCGGCTTTGAAGACCAGATAATAGGTCACAATATAGGGGATGACTTTGATGTAAATGTCGAGTTCCCGAAAGATTACGGTGCAGAAGAGCTTGCCGGCAAGCCTGCTGTTTTCAAGGTAAAGCTTCACGAGATAAAGGTAAAAGAGTTGCCCGAAATAGATGATGAGTTTGCCAAAGATGTAAGTGAGTTTGATACACTTAAAGAGTTCAAGGCAGACCTTAAGAAGAAAGCTTTAGAGCGCAAAGAAAAGGCGGCTGACGAGGCACTTGAAAACGATTTGGTACAGCAAATTGTTGACGGCATCGAGGGCGAAATCCCCGAGGCTATGTTTGAAAAACGCCTTAATCAATCGGTTGAAGAGTTTGCTTACCGTTTGCAGTCACAGGGTATGGACTTTGATACATACCTTAAATATACCGGCGGCAGTATTGATGATTTCAAAAAGAACTTTCGCCCACAGGCAGAAATGCAGGTTAAGTATCGTTTAGCACTTGAAAAGATAGTTGAGCTTGAAGACATTAAGGCTGATGATGAAGCTATCGAGGCAGAATACAAAAAGCTTGCCGAGGGCTATGGCGTTGATGCCGATAAGGTTAAAGCCGTTATTCCGCAGAGCGAGATTGAAAAGGATGTTGCAGTTGGCAAGGCTATAGATTTTGTAAAGGCTAATGCTGTTATAACTGAAGCTATTGATAAGAAAGCAGAAAAGCCCGCCGCAAAAACCCCTGCCAAAAAAACAACTACCGCTAAAAAACCGGCTGCAAAGAAAAGCACAACCGATAAAAAATAATTGTTTATGATTTCAACTATTAGTGCATAATGATTATTGATTGGAGGAAAAGTTTATGGATATGAGTTTAGTACCTTATGTACTTGAGCAAACAAGTAGAGGCGAGCGGTCTTATGATATTTTTTCCCGTTTGCTGAATGATAGAATAATAATGCTTAACGAGCAGGTTGATAATGCTACAGCGAGTGTTGTTATAGCACAGCTTTTGTATCTTGAGGGGCAGGACCCCGATAAGGATATAAGCTTCTATATCAACAGCCCCGGCGGTTCAGTTTCCGCCGGTATGGCAATATATGATACTATGCAGTACATTAAATGCGATGTAAGCACAATTTGTATCGGTATGGCGGCAAGTATGGGAGCAT
>JAFXNY010000054.1 GCA_017529165.1 Clostridia bacterium | reverse complement strand
TATTCTCCGCACTATTCATAATTACATTTTTAGCAAAAGGTTATATATATTACTCGCAAATACTGCATACTGCTATGTTTTCTATTGTGTGTTTTGCTTATACTGCATTATTTAAAATTAAAACCCGTTTTCTTGCTTTTATAGGCAATAACAGTTTTGAGTTTTTCATTTTACACTTTGTTTGTCTTAAATCTCTTTATAGTTTAATATCAATAAACAAGTACTTATATGTATTTGCGATTATGGCAGGAAGTATTATTATCGTGCTTGTATATGTAAACATAAAAAAATTAATCAAAGGAAGATAATATGTTAAGTAAAAAACACGGTCTGATTTTTAGTATTCTCAGGGTAGCTGTTATATTTGTGCTGGCGGTAGTTTTACTGCTTGGCGGTATGATAGGCTTTCTATCGGTTACCGAATACAAGCCGAAAGACAGAGAAACTGTAGAGGTTACCGGCTCGCCTAAAAAAACGCTAAAACTAAACGAAGAAATATCGGTTTTAACCTTTAATATCGGTTACGGCGCATTAGGTGACAATGCCGATTTCTTTATGGACGGCGGAAAGAGTGTTAACACCGCCGATAAAACACGGGTAAACGAAAATCTTGGCGGAATACTTAAAACCGTAAAGGATATCAACCCAGATGTTGTTTTCTTTCAAGAAATAGATAAAAACTCTTCAAGAAGTCACCATATAAATGAATATGAAAAGTTTATGAAAAATCTTAATGAGTATGATTTTTCTTTTGCAAACAATTTTAAGGTAGCGTTCCTGCCACATCCGATACCGCCGATAGGAAAGGTTGATTCGGGGCTTGCCACGGCAAGTGTATTCGGGGTAAAATCTGCCGAGCGTGTGCAATTGCCTATTCCTTTTTCGTGGCCTATGCGTATGGCAAACTTAAAGCGGTGCGTAATGATTTCCCGCCTGCCGATAGAAAACAACGATAAAGAGCTTGTGCTTTTTAATCTTCACCTTGAGGCGTACGATAGCGGCGAGGGCAAAATAGCCCAAACAAAGATGTTAGCAAATCTTCTTAAAACCGAAACCGATAAAGGCAATTATGTAATAGCCGGCGGAGATTTTAACCAGATTTTCTCAAACAAAGACAAAAACGCCTATCCGATAAATGAAGGTATGTGGGCGCCGGGTGAAATTGATGTAAGTGCATTTGGTGACGGCTTTACTTTCTTAATGGACGAAAGCGTGCCGAGCTGTCGAAGCCTTGATAAAGCATACAAGGATGCTGATAAAAGCACTTTCCAATACTATTTAATAGACGGCTTTATAGTATCACAAAACATAGAAGTTAGTATGCTCGAAACACAAAACCTTGATTTTGTATTTAGCGACCACAACCCCGTACTACTTAAAGCTACACTTAAAGGAGAATAATATATGAAAAGCAAATCTAAATATATATTACCTATTATTTCGTTTATGCTGTTTATAGTCTTAATAATTCTTATTAAAACCATTGATGTACTACCGACAGGCGTAGGCGATACCGAAATAGGGCTGTACCACCTAAACAGTGCCGTAAAAGCTTTTTTAGGCACAAATATGGTTTGGTATAAGTTAACAGAAGTAACAGGGCTTATTTCAATTGCCGCAGGAGGCATTTTTGCGGTTATCGGTCTTGTTCAGCTAATAAAGAGAAAAAGCGTATTAAAGGTTGACAGAGAAATTCTATCCCTCGGAGGACTATACATAACGCTCGGCATTGTTTATGTGTTTTTTGAAAAGGTAATAATAAACTACCGACCTTTGATTTTGGCAGGCGATAGCGCACCTGAAGCGTCTTTTCCGTCCTCCCACACCGTGCTCGCAGTAGTGATTGCCGTGAGTATAATTATGATAATAAATAAATATGTTGAAAACTTAACAGCACGAAATATAATAAAAGCCGCCTGTGCTATTTTGGCGGTAGTAACGGTTATCGGCCGCTTTTTATCGGGCGTACATTGGTTTACAGACATTTTAGGAGGGATAATTCTTTCGGTTTGTTTGCTATCGCTTTTTAGAGCATTTATTAAACAATAATAAAGTTTGTGCCGCAGGCTTTAGCCTGCGGCACTTTTTTATATTGTAATAATTGAATAACCGAAAGGCGGTAAAGTTAACTTATCACCTGTAGGTTTAGTTCCGAATACCGACTTTGCCGATAAAAAATCTTGAGGTAATGGTATTTCTGTTTCGTTTTCGCCTCGGTTTACGGCAACAAACACGCTATGCTTACCGTCTCGCCTTAGGAATGCAAAAACATCATTTTCTGCTGTGTGCGCATTAAAGTCACCTTTTTTAAGCGCTTTAGCCTTTGTTCTGGTTTTTCCTAGCGCTTTATAAAACTCTATAAGCTCGGTGTTTTCACTCCCCCAAGGGTATGTTGCCCTGCAAAACGGGTCGCCAAAGCCCTCTATTCCTGCCTCGTCACCGTAAAAGAGTGACGGTACACCGGGAAGTGTATATTGAAGTACAGCCGCAATTTTAAGTCTTTTTATACCTGTTTCCTTTTCTTCGGACGATAGTCTGTACTTTGACTGCCAAGCACGGTCGCCTATATAGTCGTCCGCCCTGCCGAGCATTGTAATTGCCCTTGCGGTATCGTGGGTGCCGATATGGTTCATCAAAAGCTGAACAGTCTCTCTTGGGTAGTTTTCCATTACTTCCTCGACAGACTCACACAAACGATTTGCATCAGAGTTTCTTAAAAAACTAATTATCGCATTGGCAAAAACATAATTCATAACGCTATCGAGTTGTCTGCCACGCAAGAATCTCCGGCGCGCTCCATAGCTTATTTTATTACTTGCATCCTCCCAAACTTCACCAAGCAAAAAAGCCTCAGGGTTTTCGGCTTTTAAGGCATTCCTTATTCTATCTAAAAAGCTATCGGGCAACTCATCTGCAACATCAAGCCGCCAACCCATAATTCCAAGTCTTAGCCAATGCCTTATAACGCCGTCTTTACCTGTAATAAACTCACTAAAGGACTCGTTTTCCTCATCTGTTTCGGGAAGTGAAGGCACGCCCCACCACGCCGCATAATCATCGGGGAAACTGTTAAACTTATACCAATGGTGGTATTCGCTTCCAAAATCGTTATAGGCACCGCCTTTTCCGTAACGGCCCAAACGGTTAAAATAAATGCTATCGTCTCCGGTATGAGAGAAAACGCCGTCAAGCACTATACCGATACCATGCCGTTTAGCAGATTTTATAAGGCTTTTAAGGGCAGCCTCATCGCCTAAAAGGCTATCGATTTTCATATAGTCCGCCGTATTATAGCGGTGGTTTGAGTGAGCCTCGAAAATGGGGTTTAAGTAAATGCAGGTAACGCCCAAATCTTTAAGATACGGGAGTTTCTCTTCTATTCCTTTAAGGTCGCCGCCGTAATAGTCATTACAAAGCGTACATTTATTATCTATCTGGCGATATTCGGGCTGTTTACCCCAATCACTACATAAATATCTATCTTCGGGCACATTGTCTTTTTCTTTGCCTGAGGCGTAAAACCTATCCGGAAAAATCTGATAAATAATACCGCCTTTAAGCCAATCGGGAGTAGTAAACTCGGCGTCATACACCGTAATCTGCCACTTTGAACCCTCTGTGGTGGATACAATGCCCCTGCCCTTTTGTTCCTTTACAACGAAAAACTGACCGTGCATACTTGTATATCTGAAATCATACCAGTATAGCCCGTTATCAAGGGCAATCTCGCAGTCGTAAAAACGGTAATCATCTAACCATTCTCTGGGGGTAAGCTCGATTTCGTGAATAACACCGTCACTATCACTGCTAATACGCAAAAACGCATCATAAACGGCGGCGTCTCTATGGAGCAAAAGTCTTATAAGCGACTTTTCCCCCACTTTAAGAGCACCTATTGGTTTTTTATAAAGGTCATTTCGTGAGTTAAAAGGATAGTATCCCATATTATTTTACCGGCTTAATTTTCCAGATTTTTTCTGCATAATCTTTGATTGAACGGTCAGCCGCAAAAATACCGGAGCCTGCTATATTCATAAGCGACATTTTGTTCCATTTATCCCTGTCCCCATAGATTTCGCTAGCCCTTTTCTGTGCGGCACAATAGTCCGCAAAATCGGCAAGTGCCATATAATGGTCAACATTTTTAAGAATATTATATATATTATCAAAGCGCTTTCCGCCAAAGCCTGCGCCGATAAAGTCAACCGCCGCACGCAAATCAGCGTTGTTATTATAATACTGCATCGGAGAATAACCCTGCTTTCCAATCTGCAAAACTTCGGGTGTACGCATACCAAAAATGAATATGTTATCATCCCCAACTGCTGAGTGTATCTCAACATTTGCGCCGTCTTCAGTACCGAGTGTTATAGCGCCGTTCATCATAAACTTCATGTTACCTGTACCGCTCGCTTCGGTAGAGGCAAGCGATATCTGCTCGCTGATTTCCGCCGCAGGTATCATAAGCTCTGCAAGCGTTACACGGTAATCTTCAAGGAAAATAATTTTTATTTTATCCTTTACCGCATTATCATTGTTAATTACCTGGGAGAGAGTATAAATCATCTGAATTATCTCTTTAGCAAGTGCATAACCTGGCGCCGCCTTTGCGCCAAAAATATATGTTTTAGGTGTAAACGGTGCATTCGGGTTATTCTTTATATACAGGTAATCGCTTATAATATGAAGTGCATTCATATGCTGGCGCTTGTATTCGTGAAGCCTTTTAACCTGCATATCTACTATACTATCGGGGTCAAAATCGGTATCGCAGTTAGCTTTGATATAGTTTGCAAGGCGAACTTTATTGTTATACTTTATTTCACCCAGTCTTTTAAGTACCGATTTATCATCGGCAAACTTTTTAAGCTCGGCAAGATGAGACGCATCATCAATAAATGCAGGACCTATAAGTTCTGTTATAAGAGAAGATAATTCGGGGTTTGCCTGGCTTAGCCACCGCCTGTGTGCTATACCGTTTGTTACATTGGTAAACTTTTCTGGGGTCATACGGTAGTAATCGTTAAATAATTCGTCTTTTATTATATCGCTGTGGAGCTTTGAAACACCGTTTACACAGTGGCTTGCCGCAACGCAGAGATTTGCCATACGAACAACACCGTTTGATATAATAGCCGTACGCTCAGCAAGAGCAAAATCGCCCGTTTTAACTATAACCTCTTCTCTGTAACGCCTATCAATTTCGGCAACTATCTGATATATTCTAGGCAATCTCTCACGGAACAGATCTATCTGCCAGCACTCGAGTGCTTCCGACATAATAGTATGATTTGTATATGCAAAAGTGCCTTTTATTATATCCCATGCCTTATCCCAAGAATATCCGCACTCATCAAGAAGTAAGCGCATCATTTCGGGTATTGCAAGCGTTGGATGTGTATCATTTATATGAATTGCAACCTTTTGTGGCAGATTATCAAGAGTATTATATAACCGCATATGGCGTGCCAAAATATCCTGAATTGAAGCCGATACGAGAAAATACTGCTGACGAAGTCTTAGTGACTTACCCTCAATATGGTTATCCGCAGGATATAAAATCTTTGAAATAGATTCAGCCATTGCACGCTGTTCAAGTGCTCTTACATAGTCGCCCTCGTTAAATGCAGACATATCAAAATCTCTGCACTCTGCGCTCCAAAGTCTGAGAACATCTACGGTCTTTCCATCCTTACCGGCAACCTTAAGGTCATAAGGCACGGCACGCACGCTATTATAATTTTTATGTTCAACATGGTGGAAACCGTTATCCCACCAATCGTCAACATATCCATCAAAATGAACATCAACTGCGGCAGACGGTCTCTCTTCAAGCCAAACTTCACCGCCGGGAAGCCAAAAATCGGGCATTTCCATTTGCCAACCATCTACTAACTTTTGGCGGAATATGCCAAGCTCATACTTAATGCAGTAACCCATGGCAGAATATCCGCCGTAAGAAAGGCTGTCAAGGAAGCATGCGGCAAGGCGGCCAAGTCCGCCGTTGCCAAGACCCGCATCCGGTTCGAGCTCATAAAGGTTATCAAGACTCACCTTGTAAGAAGCAAGCGCCTTTCGCATATTATCGGTAAGACCCAAATTGAACAAATTGTTTTTTAAAGACCGCCCCATAAGGAACTCCATGCTGAGATAGTAAACAGTCTTTGCCTTTGTATCATCAACACGGTCTCTGAACTTTGCACGACACTCGCGCATAATATCAACTATTACCAGCACACATGCTTTATAAAAAATCTCATCTGATGCCTGTTGCGGTGTTACACCGAAGTTATGCGAAAGCTTACGCTCTATTTCACTTTTAAGAGCCGAAACAGTATAATTTGCCATAATCACATCTCCGTCAAATAATATATATTTATAATACTATATTATTAACTTTTTTTCAAGTAGTATATATAAGTTATATCCCTCACATTTTTCGTCAAAATAAACAAAGTTTTCTACAAAAAATACATTCTGCAGAAAACCATTTGTTTATAATATACAATTTAACTCTATTTTATGAATGTAATGCTTATTTCATAGCTCTTATTGCATTGAGCACTGCTATTACGAGAACACCTACATCGGCAAAAGATGCCGTCCACATATTCCCTATACCGAAAGCCGACAGAATAAGTATTATCATCTTAACGCCAATCGAGAAATATATGTTTTCTAAAACTATTTTTGCCGCTTTTTTTGATATCCTAATAGCCTTGCTTACTTTTTGCGGATTATCGTCCATTAGTACAACATCAGCCGCCTCTATTGCCGCATCACTGCCTAAAGCCCCCATAGCTATTCCCACATCAGCTCTTGCAAGAACCGGTGCGTCGTTTATACCGTCCCCCACAAAGGCGACCTTTGATTTTTCGCTTAAAAACTCCTCGAGTTTTTCCACCTTTCCGGCAGGTAAAAGGTTGGCATAGTATTCCTTAATAGATAATTCCTCTGCTACTTTCATAGCCTGCTTCTCGGTATCGCCCGTTAACATAACCGACTTTATACCGTCCGCTTTAAGCGCCGATACAGCCTGACGGCTCTCTTGTTTTATAGTATCGGATATAACGATGTGACCAAAGTATTCACCATCCACCGCCACATGCACTATTGTGCCTGTATGGTGACATTCTTTATACTCTATGCCGTTATCACTCATAAGCTTATCATTGCCTACAAGAACAGTCTTTCCGCCTATTTGTGCGGATACTCCCCTGCCGGCAATTTCGGTTACATTTTCTATT
>JAFXNY010000053.1 GCA_017529165.1 Clostridia bacterium | reverse complement strand
CTCACTAATTTCGGTGTTCAAACCGATTTTGTGGATATACATAATATAGACGAAGTAAAAGCGGCGATAAAACCTAATACCAAAGCGATATTTATCGAAACACTCGGCAACCCGAGCAGTGATATACCGGATATCGAAGCGCTCGCAGAGCTTGCGCACTCTAACAACATACCGCTTGTAATAGATAACACATTCGGCACGCCATATCTTATTCGTCCTATAGAATACGGCGCTGATATCGTTATTCACTCTGCAACAAAGTTTTTAGGCGGTCACGGAACAACGCTCGGCGGAATAATTGTTGATAGCGGAAACTTTAACTGGTCGAGTGAAAAATATCCGCAGATTGCGGCACCAAACCCGAGCTACCACGGTGTTTCCTTTGCGGCGGCGGCAGGCAAAGCGGCATTTGTTACCTATATTCGTGCAATTCTTTTGCGTGATACAGGTGCGGCTATTTCGCCGTTTAACGCTTTTCTGCTTTTACAGGGCGTGGAAACACTATCTTTAAGGTTAGAGCGGCACGCTGAGAACACCAAAAAGGTTGTAGAGTATCTTGCCTCTAATCCACTTGTGGAAAAGGTAAATCATCCGTCCCTTAAAAGTCATCCGCAAAATGCGCTTTATAAAAAATATTTCAAAAACGGCGGAGGTTCTATCTTTACATTCAATATCAAAGGCGGAAAAGAAGAAGCGTGGAAGTTTATAGACGCACTTCAAATCTTCTCTTTACTTGCAAATGTAGCGGATGTAAAAAGTCTTGTTATTCATCCGGCTTCAACAACTCATTCTCAGTTGTCAAAAGAGGAGCTTGAGGCTACCGATATATTCGAAAACACAATAAGACTTTCTATCGGTACAGAACACATTGACGATATAATAGCAGACCTCGAAAACGGTTTTGCGGCAATCAGATAAGGAGAGATTACTATGTCAAACATTTATAAAGGCAATTTAGGTCTTATAGGCAACACTCCATTAGTAGAGGTTACAAATATAGAAAAGAGAAACGACCTTGAAGCCACGCTGTTAGTTAAGCTTGAATATTTTAACCCTGCCGGCAGTGTTAAGGACAGAATAGCCAAAGCTATGATTGAGGACGCCGAGAAAAAAGGCCTTCTAAAAAAAGGTTCGGTTATTATCGAGCCTACATCCGGCAATACGGGCATAGGCCTTGCCGCCATAGCCGCCGCTAAAGGATACAAAATTATACTTACAATGCCGGAAAGTATGAGCGTTGAGCGTAGAAATATATTAAAATTATACGGTGCAGAATTGGTGCTTACCGAGGCCGCAAAAGGTATGAAAGGCGCAATAGCAAAAGCACAAGAATTAGCAGAGCAAACACCTGATAGTTTTATACCAGGTCAATTTGTAAACCCTGCTAATCCGGCAATTCACAAAGCGACTACCGGTCCTGAAATCTGGGCTGATACTGACGGAAATATAGATATATTTGTTGCAGGCGTTGGCACAGGCGGCACGGTAACAGGTGTGGGCGAATATCTTAAGGCACAAAACCCGAATGTAAAAATCGTTGCGGTTGAGCCCGACTCCTCACCCGTTTTATCAGAGGGTGTTTCCGGCACTCATAAGATACAGGGTATAGGCGCAGGTTTTGTTCCCGATGTACTTAATACCGGAATATATGACGAAATTATCAGAGTAAAGAACGAGGAAGCTTTTTCTGCGGCAAAGCTCGTTGCAAAAAAAGAGTGTGTAGCGGTAGGTATTTCCTCGGGTGCGGCGTTATATGCG
>JAFXNY010000052.1 GCA_017529165.1 Clostridia bacterium | reverse complement strand
TATGGTAAAGGTCAACTGTGCCTACACACGGCGTCAACACATGCCTGTAACCTAATTTGCGTTCCTTTTCCTTTATATAATCTTCCAATTCCTGCCAAATAGTGTAACCTTTAGGTAGGAACATCGGAAGCCCTTTACCAATCAGGTCATCTGTCATAAACAAATGCATATCTTTACCAATTTTTCTGTGGTCTCTGGCTTTGGCTTCTTTAACCTTAACTTCATATTCTTCAAGCTCTTCCTGCGTGCCAAATGCCACACCGTTTATTCTGGTTAACATTTTGTTGCTTTGCTCGTTTTTCCAATATGCACCCGAAACACCTGTAAGCTTGAAGGCTTTAAGCGCCTTTGTATAGGTAAGGTGAGGGCCTACGCACATATCAATGTATTCGCCTTGTTTATAAAAGCTTATAACGGCGTCCGGCTCTAAATTGCCGATGTGCTCAACCTTATATTTTTCCTCACGCTCTTCCATAAGCTTTATTGCCTCTTCACGGGGGAGAATAAACGGCTTTATCGGCAGATTTTCTTTTGCAATCTTCTTCATTTCAGCTTCGATAAGCGGTAGGTCGTCATCAGCAAGCTTTTTATTTCCTAAGTCTATATCATAGTAAAAGCCTTTTTCGGTTGCAGGACCATAACCGAAATGCGCAGTAGGATATAAACGCTTTACCGCTTGTGCTAAAATATGTGCAGCGGTATGGCGTAAAACTTCACTTTCTTGAGATTTTTCGGCTTCGGCAACTACGCCGTCCTTGTAAATGATTTTCATTTTGTTTACCTCCAAAAAAATAAACTTCGTCCCCAAAAACGGGGACGAAGTAAAACTCTTAACTCCGTGGTTCCACCCACATTCCGAAAGAATCGGCACTTAATAGCTTTAACGCAGCCATGCGTCCGTGTTGCTACTCACGGCACTCAAAGGTGGTTTTCACTTTTTCGTAAACACACCGCTTTCACCGCCCGATGCTCGCTTAAGATTACCTGTAAAAAAGCTACTGTCCTTATCAACGCTTTACAAGCAAATAATAGTCCAAAAACGGCACAATGTCAAGTGAAAAATCAACTTTGTATGCGTACGGCAAACACTTTATTAAAAAAATGGGAAAAAATGAAATTATTTATTGACAATATCAAAAAAAAGTAGTATTTTATACTATATTTTTTATTAGGGGTGATTGTATGTTCAAATCAGAGTACTTAAACCGAGTTTATGAGAGCGTAGAGGCCCGTAACCCCGGCGAAAAAGAGTTTTTGCAGGCAGTTTATGAGGTTCTTGAATCTTTAGAGCCTGTAGTTGAGGCAAATCCTCGCCTCGAGGCAAATGGTATTTTAGAGCGTATCGTTGAGCCGGAACGCCAGATTTTCTTCCGTGTTCCGTGGGTGGACGATAACGGAAAGGTTCATGTAAACCGCGGCTTTAGAGTTCAGTTTAACTCAGCTATCGGTCCTTACAAGGGCGGTATCAGACTTCATCCGTCAGTTAACGCTTCTGTTATTAAGTTCTTAGGCTTCGAGCAAATATTCAAAAACAGCCTTACTTCTCTTCCTATCGGCGGCGGTAAAGGCGGCAGCGATTTTGACCCTAAGGGTAAGTCGGATATGGAAATTATGCGTTTCTGCCAGAGCTTTATGACCGAGCTTAGCAAGCACATCGGTGCAGATACCGATGTACCGGCAGGCGATATAGGCACAGGCGCTCGTGAGATTGGCTTTATGTACGGTCAGTATAAGCGTCTTCGCAATGAGTTTACCGGCGTTCTCACAGGTAAGGGTCTTACTTACGGCGGCTCTCTCGCTCGTACAGAGGCTACAGGTTACGGCCTTTGCTATTTCGTAGAAGAAATGCTTAAATGTATGAAAAACGATAGCTTTGCCGGTAAAACCGTTGTCATTTCGGGTTCTGGTAATGTTGCTATATACGCAAACCAGAAGGCAACCGAGCTTGGCGGTAAGGTTGTTGCAATGTCCGATTCAAACGGATATATAGTTGATAAAAACGGTATCGACCTTTCTGTTGTTAAACAGATTAAAGAGGTTGAGCGCGGCAGAATTAAAGAGTATGTTAACCGTGTAAAGGGTGCCGAGTACTTTGAGGGTTGCAGCGGTATATGGACTGTTAAGTGCGATATTGCTCTTCCGTGTGCTACACAAAATGAGATAAACGAAGAAAGCGCAAAGGCACTTGTTAATAACGGTGTAATCGCAGTAGGCGAGGGTGCAAATATGCCGTCCACACCCGAAGCAGTAGCTACATTCCAAAATGCAGGCGTGCTCTTTGCTCCTGCTAAGGCAGCTAATGCCGGCGGCGTTGCTACAAGCGCACTCGAAATGAGCCAGAACTCTATGCGTTACAGCTGGACCTTTGATGAGGTTGATGCAAAGCTTAAAAACATTATGGTTAACATCTTCCATAACGCTTACAATGCGGCCGAAAAATACGGCAGGAAAGGCAACCTGGTTGCAGGTGCTAATATAGCCGGCTTTGAAAAGGTTGCAGATGCAATGCTCGCCCAAGGTGTTGCATATTAGACTTTAGACATTAGACAATAGGCTGTGATGCGGCGGTGAGTTTCTCACCGCCGCATTTTCTAAATGTTTACATTTTGTTTATATAATTTCCGAAAAATATGTTATGCTATAAATTGAGGAGGTGGGTGTATGGCGGTTAAACTAAACCCTGATGAGAAAATAGTAAAGGTTATAAAAGAGGGGCTTAAACGCACGGGCGGATATTGCCCCTGCAGAACGGCAAAGACAGAAGAATACAAATGTATGTGCAAAGAGTTTCGTGAGCAGATAGCTGACCCCGATTTTGAGGGTTATTGCCACTGTATGCTCTATTACAAATCAAAATAAGGAGAATTGTTATGACAGATTTTGAAGTAAGAATTACCGACCAAAACTTTAATGAGATTGTATCAAATGTCGAAAAGCCGGTGCTTATAGATTTTTATGCTGATTGGTGCGGACCGTGCCAGATGTTATCTCCGATAGTATCAGAGATTGCCGAGGAGAGAGACGATATAATTGTAGGCAAGGTTAATGTTGACGAAAACCCTGAGCTTACTGCCAGATTTGGTATTATGAGCATACCTATGCTCATAGTTATTAAAAACGGTGAAGTTACAGCACAGAATATAGGCTATTGCGATAAAGCAAAAATAGAGGGTATGCTGTAATGATATTTGCTTTTTATGATACAAAGTCATACGATAGGGATAGCTTTGAAAGAATAGCAGAAAAATCGGGCATTAGTTTTAAGTATTTCGAGGACAAACTAAACCTCGATACAGCTTCGCTGGCCTCGGGGTGTGATGGCGTTTGTATTTTTGTAAACGATATCTGCAATGCAGAGGTTATAGACAAGCTTTATTCGTTAGGCGTTAAGGCGATAGCGCTTCGTTGCGCCGGATATAATAATGTTGATGTGCGCCACGCTTACGGTAAAATACATGTTTTTCATGTTCCGGCTTATTCACCGCATGCCATTGCCGAGCACGCTATGGCGCTACTGCTTACAAGTATTCGCCGTATTCATAAGGCGTATATCAGAACAAGGGACTTTAATTTCAGTCTTGATGGTCTTGCCGGCTTTGACCTATACGGTAAAACGGTAGGAGTTGTTGGTACAGGGCGAATAGGCAAGGCGTTTATTAGTATCTGTAACGGCTTTGGTATGAAAGTTTTAGCTTTTGATAAGTTCCCCGATAATTCGCTTGATGTAAACTATGTATCACTGGACGAATTATTAAAGCAAAGCGATATTATATCTCTTCATTGTCCGCTTAATAAGGAAACATATCATATGATTGATATGGCGGCTATGGGAAAAATGAAAAAAGGCGTTGTAATAATCAATACTTCCCGTGGTGCGCTTATAGACGCCGCAGAGCTTTTGGAGGGTATCAAATCACGGAAAATCGGTGCTGCTTGCCTTGATGTGTATGAAGAGGAAGCCGATATATTCTTTGAAGATTTTTCGGGGCATATTGTTGATGACGATACAATAGCCCGCCTAATATCGATGCCGAATGTTATAGTTACCTCCCACCAGGCGTTTTTAACTAATGAGGCATTACTTTCCATAGCACAGACTACTGTTGATAATATAAACGAGTTTTTCAGTAAAGGATATTCGAAAAACGAGCTTTGCTACCGCTGCGGCAAAACTGCCGATTGCGGTGCAGGAGAAAGACCTCAAAAGTGTTTTTAATAAGAAACGAAGCCGCCGCTAAAAGCGACGGCTTTTAATATGTGCGGCACCTTGCCGATAATGGTGCAAGATGACCTATAGATGAACACCTGGTCGGGAGATAAAACTCGCTGTTTGCAGTAGTTTTATTCTCGAATTGGGTGTGGCACCT
>JAFXNY010000051.1 GCA_017529165.1 Clostridia bacterium | reverse complement strand
CTATAATAAACAGTTAACTCTGTTTAAGGAGCGTACAAGCCTTATTGATTTATCCAAAATAGATATAGTCCATATTGATAGGTCGCTTACATTAGAACAGCACAAAAAAATAGATTTTGCAAACGGCGTGCGGCTCGGTATTGTGATGTACGGCTTTGCTAAAATGCCGCCTACTGTTTCACTTAAAAGAAAAATTATAAACAGGCTTACCGGCAGAAAACCGTCCGAGCCGTCAAGACTGAACTTGAAAAATGTTGTTTCGTTCTATACGGAAGTCTTGGAAATCAAAAAAATAAAGCCGGGAGAGAGCGTAGGCTACGGCGGTATGTTTGATAGCAAAGCGGAAACTTTTGTGGCTGTAATGCCTTACGGCTTTGCAGATTTTTCACTTATCGGCAAAACCTATGTATATATCGGCGGTAAAAGACGGGATATTGTTGTAAATTATATGGATGTAACCTCTGCTATCATAGATGAAAATGTGAAACCGGGCGATAGGGTAGAGATTTTCGGCGAAAGCTTATCTGTAAGGGATGCCAGCCGGCTTGCAGGTGTGAATGTATATAAGCTTTTAACCAGCATTACAAATCGTGTACCGCGAGTATATAAAGATAAAGAAAATACGGTGGAAGTAAAATACTAAAAACAGGGGATAAATATGGAGAAGTTCAAAGCGCTTATAATAGGTAACGATATAAACGCCTATTATCTTGCAAGGTGTTATCACGAGTTTACAGGGAGTAAAGCGGATATGATTGCCCTGTATGTACCGGGCGAAAAGCCTTTTTCGTACACGAGATACACAAAAATACTAAACATAAAGTATATCGAAAACCTTTGGGACGAGCAGGTCTTTTTAGGGACTATAAACGATTATTATGAAGAGCACAGGCGTGATAAAATACTGCTTGTAAGCAGTAATGAAACCTATGGCGAGTATATCGCAAAAAACAAAGAAGACCTTAAAAATAAGTTTTATTTTAACTACCCATCCGTAGAGCTTCAAAGAACGCTTGTTAATAAAGAGCTTTTTTATAAGACTTATGCCAATAGCGTTTTAGACCTGCCTAAAACGGTTTATTTTGACTGCAAAACCGATACCGATGTGCCGGATGATTTAACCTATCCAATAATAGTAAAACCGGCAAATGTTATACTCTTTAAGCATATAACCTTTAAGGGTAAACGCAAGATTTATAGGCTCAGTACTGAAGAACAACTAAAAGAGGTTATAGGGTATTTCAAAAACAGCGATTATGATGATACACTTATAATTCAAGAGTATATTCCGGGTGATGATTCTTATCTTTTCGATGCGGTTGTGTATGTTGGAAAGGATAAAAAGGCTAAGCTTGCCTCTTTCGCCCAGATAGGTCTTCAAGAGCATAGCCCTAAAATGATAGGCAACGCCGCCGTGCTTATAAACGGATATTGCCAGTTTGGCGGTGTGGACGAACAGATTGAGAAAATAGTTAAGTTCGTAGAAGATATAGGCTATCAGGGCTTTGCCGAGTTTGATATGAAGTACGATGAGCGCGAGGGCAAATATAAGGTTATGGAAATAAACGCTCGCCAGGGCAGATGTTCATACTATATAACCCCTTGCGGATATAATCTTATAGAGGTACTTTACCGTGATTTGATTTTGGGTGAAGATATTGAGTTTTCTAAAGTCCAAAAGATACAGCTTGAAACCTTTGTGCCTAAATCGGTTGCAAAAAAGTATATAGTAAACGATGAGTTTAAGAAAAAGGCGTTATCACTCTGGAAAGGGCGTGTTTATCCGCTCGCATACAAAAAAGATAACGGAATTATGAGAAAACTTCTTATAATGAAAATACAACACGATTATAAAAAGGCGTATAAAAACTTTACTTGGGATTGGGATTGATATTCAATGTGTGGCTTCTGTGGATTTGCAGATAAACTTGAGAAACAAGAAAAAAAGAAAATCATAAAGGGTATGGCGGATAGAATTATCCACAGAGGCCCTGATAGTGACGGTTATTTTACAGACAGTCGTGTTGCTATGGGCTTTAGGCGGCTGTCTATTATAGACCTTGCCGGCGGAGACCAGCCGATTTTTAATGAAGATGAAAGTATTGTTGTTATGTTTAACGGCGAGATATATAACTTTAAGGAGCTCCGTGAAGAGCTTAAAGAACAAGGTCATACATTCAAAACCAACAGCGATACCGAAGTAATCGTTCACGGATATGAGCAGTACGGCACCGATGTTTTTCTCCGTCTTCGCGGTATGTTCGGCATACTTATTTACGATATAAATAAAGGCGAGCTTATCGGCGCCCGTGACTTTTTCGGTATTAAGCCTTTTTATTACTATAAAGACGAAAACACCTTTATGGCAGGCAGTGAGATTAAGAGCTTTTTAAGCCACCCAAGCTTCAAAAAAGAACTTAATAAAAAGGTTCTGTCTATGTACTTGTGCTACGGTACAAATCATATGGAGGAGACCTTTTTCCGTAACACAAAAAAGCTTCTTCCGGGTCATTATCTCATTTTTAAAGACGGTGAGCTTACCGTAAAACAATACAGTAAACTCACATATGAAAAGCAGGATAACGCTTACGAGTATTACGAAAAGCTTGTAAAAGAAACGCTTGAGTCTTCGGTAGAATACCATAAAATCAGCGATGTTGAGGTAGGCTCTTATCTTTCGGGCGGTGTTGATTCTTCGTATGTTGTGTCTGTTGCCAAGCCGAATAAGACCTTTACAGTCGGGTTTGACGGCAAGGGCTTTAGCGAGATTGAATATGCAAAGGGGCTATCCGACCACTTCGGCGTAGAACACTACAGTAAGACCATTTCGGGCGATGAGTTTTTTGATATACTGCCTACCGTTCAGTATCATTTAGATGAGCCGAGCGCTAATGTAAGCGCAGTACCGCTTTACTTTTTAAGCAAGCTTGCGCGCACAAAGGTTAAGGTTGTTTTGTCCGGCGAGGGTGCGGACGAAATGTTCGGCGGATATAACGAATACAATGTTCAGGGTGCAGCAAAGCAGTACCTCAAAATACCGCTGTTTTTGCGCAAGGCTGTAGCAGGCATAGCAAAACCCCTGCCGCACTTTAAGGGTAAAAACTTTATTGAAAAGTACGGCAAAGAGCTTTCACACCGCTATTACAATAAAACCGAAATGTTTTTGCCCGATGAGGTAAACGGCGTGCTTAAAAGTGATTATAAAGCAACGGTTAGTCCGTTCGATTTATGTACGCCTTACTATAACGAGGTAAAGGGCAAGGATGATGTACTCCGCAAAATGTATATAGACCTTAACTTCTGGCTTCCTCACGATATACTACTTAAAGCCGATAAAATGTCTATGGCAAACAGTGTTGAACTGCGTGTACCTTTCCTTGATAAAGAGGTGTTTGCTCTCTCAAAGCGGATACCTACAAAATATTTAGTACACGATAATCAGACTAAATATATTTTCAGGCGTGTTGCCGAAAAATGTATACCAAAGGAGTGGGCGAAACGAAGAAAACTCGGTTTCCCCGTGCCTTTCGGTAATTGGATAAAAGAAGAAAAGTATTACAAAAAGGTAAAAGAGCTGTTTTTAAGTGATTTTGTCGAAGAGTTTTTTGACCGTGATAAAATTAACCGTATGCTTGATAATCACTATAACGGCACGGCTAAAAACGGCAAAAAGATTTATGTAATATTCTCATTCCTTATTTGGTATAAGAGATTTTTTATTGATGAGGTACAGTGATGTTAGAAATTAAACATTTAACAAAAACCTTTGGCGAAAAGCGTGCCGTTGATGATTTGTCACTCAGTATTTCAGCAGGCGAAATATACGGTTTTATCGGTCATAACGGCGCAGGGAAGACAACCACAATCAAATCTGTGTGCGGCATACAGAGCTTCGATAGCGGAGAGATAACGCTCAGCGGAGTATCGGTTACTGAAAACCCGATTGATTTCAAAAAACAGATAGCCTATATACCCGATAACCCTGATTTATATGACTTTATGTCGGGCATAAAGTACTTAAACTTTATAGCCGATATTTTCGGTGTGGGCGAAAAGGAAAGAAAAGAACGCATAGAAAAGTATGCGGGCATTTTTGAGCTTACAAGTGACCTTAATAGTCCAATATCTGCATATTCACACGGTATGAAGCAGAAGCTTGCCATAATTTCCGCCTGGCTTCACAAGCCACGCCTTATAATTATGGATGAACCGTTTGTAGGGCTTGACCCGAAAGCGTCTCACAGTCTTAAAGAAATGATGAGAGATGTGTGTTCAGGGGGCGGTGCAATATTCTTTTCCACCCATGTTTTGGAGGTTGCGGAAAAGCTTTGCGATAAGGTGGCAATTATTAAAAACGGGAAGCTTATTAAATCGGGCACTATGGAAGAGGTTAAGGGCGACGAGAGTCTCGAAACCGTATTTCTTGAGCTGGAGGAGAAAAAATGATAAAAACCCTCCTTAAAAAACAGCTTGCCGAGATTTTTAAGGCCTACTTCTTTGATATGAAGAAGAATAAGGCTCGCTCAAAGGTGTCCACAATTACCTATTTTGCACTTTTTGCATTTCTTATGGTGGGCGTTATGGGCGTAATGTTCGGCTCGCTCGCTTTTGCTTTAAGCCCCATAATAACACTTGGCTTCGGTTGGCTTTATTATGCGGTTTTGTCTTTATTAGCAGTGCTGTTCGGAGTTTTCGGCAGTGTGTTTTCTACTTATTCCGGTCTTTATCTGGCACGGGATAACGACCTGCTCTTAAGCCTGCCAATACCTGTAAGCGCCATAATGACTTCACGGCTTTTAGGCGTTT
Organism: Clostridia bacterium; assembly: GCA_017529165.1. Next base: position 883 of record JAFXNY010000051.1, on the reverse strand, counting down.
ATCTTATGGGACTTTTGTATTCGGCGGTAGTGATTATTCCTGCGATTATCGTGCGCTTTTTAACCGCACCCGTAAGTACAAACAATATAATCGGCAGTGTTTTACTTGTTGTTATAGTATCGCTGTTTGTGCTCTCCCTTGCTTGCATTTTCGGATATTTAGTAGCAAAAATAAGCCTTAAACTTAAAAACAAAAGCTTTGTTACGGTGCTTATATCACTTTTGTTTTTCGCACTTTACTATTTCCTTTATTTTAAGGCAAGCTCTTTTATAAGCGAGTTTGTGAAAAACATAGTTATTTACGGGCAGAGTATCAAAGAGCGTGCTTATGCGGTTTATATTATAGGTATGTTCGCCGAGGGCGATATTCTATCACTTCTGATAGTTAGCGTGGCAGTTCTTGTTTTGCTTTTCGTTACACTATATGTAATTTCAAAAAGCTTTATAAAGATTGCCACAAGTACGGCAGTTGTAAAGAAAACCAAATATAAGGGTGGCCGCCAGCGTGCACGCTCGGCTTTCGGTGCGGTTCTTTTAAGGGAGCTTAGGCGTTTTCTATCAAGTCCTAATTATATGCTTAATTGCGGACTCGGCGCCGTGTTTATGCTCGCCGCAGGCGGATTTATACTCGTAAAGGGCAATAGTATAAGGTCTGTTTTAATAGAGCAATTTGCAGGATTTGAGGGTATGGCTTATGTGGCTATATGCGCTATTATTTGTATGATGATTTCTATGAATGATACGGCGGCTCCGTCAGTCTCACTTGAGGGTAAAACCCTTTGGCAGATACGCTCGCTACCCGTGCCTACAAAAACGGTACTTAAGGCTAAATATTTGCTTCAAATGTATATAAATATAGTTCCTGCCGTTATCTGTGCGGACTG
>JAFXNY010000050.1 GCA_017529165.1 Clostridia bacterium | reverse complement strand
TTTTTCTTATCTTTGCCGTTTTTCTCATTATTCCTATAACACTCGGTCTTGCTTTTTGGGGTGTACGAATGATTTTTGGTAACGACGGCCATCCGCTTCTAATCTTTAATTATTTTACAGACCGTGATAAATACCTGCGTGCTATAAGGTTTTCACTACCGTTTACTGCAAAAACCTGCTTTTGTGGTGCCGTACTTTTTCTGCCCGCCTTTATAGTCAACCTGCTTGCAAGCGGAAAAATATTTAATATACTTAAAATGCAAATACCAATCTGGGCTTCAAGCCTTTCATACGTATCTGAAGTACTTGAGTTTTTCGCTTTTATATGCCTTATATCGGTTATGCTAAAGTATTATCTTGCACCTTTTCTGCTCGCCGCTGACGAAAAAATGGACGCACAAGAGGCTATGAATATTTCGAGAATAATTGCCGGAAAATCAAAAAGAGATTTTGTTTGGCTGATACTAAGCCTTGGCCTTTATATTATAGCCTGCATTTTTATGGTGCCTGTAATATTCATACTTCCGTACTTTACGGTTTGCTTTGCGGTTCATTGCAGATTTGCAGTTGCCGCCTACAATAAAAACGCTGACAGAATAAACTCTTTAAATATACCGAGCTTCAGAGCAGATATGAGCTTTTAGGTGATTTTATGAAAAACAATATTTTATTCAGAATACTTTATGTTTTGGCATTTTTGGTTATGATTATAAATACTACCTTTTCGGTATTCCAGTCGCTTTTCCCTCGGATATCCGACCTGCCGGAGGGTAAGCTTATTAAATCATACATATCCCCCGAGCAAAGCTCTCAGGTTGATTTTTATCTTGTTAAAAACAACCTCGGGGTAGCAGTGCGTGGAGAACGGGTAGTAGGAGACCGCCACATAAATATTTATTGGCAAACAGGTATAGACGATGTATCGGTTCAGTGGGTAGATGAATACGGCATAATTATAAATAAAATACCCCTAAATCTTAAAACTGATAGATTTGATTCACGGCGTGGTACGGCAATATTTAGTGACGGCGTTTTAGCGGAGAACATAGCACAAAATGATTAAGAACGAAATTGTAAGGCTTGAAATCACCGATGTTACTGCCGAGGGCTTTGGAGTAGGACGGTATGAGGGTATGGCGGTTTTTGTGCCCGATACTGCCGTAGGAGATATTTTAGACGCAAAAATTGTAAAGGTTAAAAAAAGTTATGCCTATGCAATTATAGATAGTATAGTTAAACCGTCTTGCGATAGGGTTAGTTATGATTGCAAGTACGCAAGACAATGCGGCGGATGCGTTTTCAGGCATATAAGCTATGAAGCCGAGCTTAAAATAAAGCAAAGGCGAGTAAAAGAAGCGCTTAAAAGAATTGCCGGCGTGGATATACCGTGCGGCGGAATTGTAGGCTCAAAAAGCCCTGACGGATACCGGAATAAAACACAGTTCCCCTTTGCAAGTACCTATGAAACCGGCTTTTTTGCACGGCATTCACACAGGGTAATACCTATAAACAACTGTAAGCTTTTACCTGATGTGTTTAATAAAATTGCCCTTTGTGTATGCGATTTTTGCAAGGCGTTTAGTATTCCGGTTTACGATGAGAATATAGGTAGAGGTTTACTAAGGCACCTATATATCCGAAAAGGCGAGCAAACAGATGAAATAATGGTAGTGCTTGTAATTGCCGGCACAACCTTGCCTAAAGCCGATATTCTGGCAAACAGGCTCAAACAACTGCTCGGAGAAAATCTTAAAAGCTTTCAAATCAACATAAATACCAAGCGCAATAATGTAATACTCGGCGATAAAAACAAAGTAATTTACGGCAAGACGCATATCACCGATATTTTGTGTGATGTTAAAGTACGCCTGTCCCCTTTTACCTTTTATCAGGTTAATCACGATATGGCAGAGAGGCTATACCAAAAAGTAGCCGAATATGCAAACCCGAAAGACAAATCGGTTATTGACCTTTACTGCGGTGCCGGAACAATAGGTCTTTCTATG
>JAFXNY010000049.1 GCA_017529165.1 Clostridia bacterium | reverse complement strand
TAATGCCCGAAGCCTCCCAAAGATAGAAAGCGAGTGAGCCCGGTACTGTGTTTATCTCGTTTGCAAAGACCTCGCCTGTTTTGTTATCCAAAAGATAGTCTATTCTTACTACCCCCGAAGCACCCAAAGCCTTAAATATCTTGCAGGAAATATCTTTAATCTTATCCGAAAGCTCTGCCGGTATATCCGCAGGTATTTTTCTGCCGAGCGACGCCATACCTTTACTTGCCTCACTCTTTGAGCCGCCCTCGTATTTATCCTTATAAGATAATATCTCATCGTGCATTATAGGCTCTTCGCAGACGGAAGCTATACACTCATCCACATCACCAAGAACAGAGCAGTTTATTTCTCTTAAGTTTTCTACGGCACGCTCAGCTAAAATCTTATCCGCAAAGCTTGAGGCAAGACGAATAGCCTCGTCAAGTTCCGCCTCGCTTTTAACCTTACTGATACCAACACTTGAGCCTAAATTGACCGGCTTAATAATAAGCGGAAAGCTTACATTTTGATTTATTCTTTTTATGATACTATCGCTATCGGTCATATATTCTCTGGATGTAAACCGAACGCAGTCAAGCACGGGCAGTCCTGCGCTTTTAAGCACATCCTTAAATACCGCCTTATCCATACCAACGGCGGCGGATATAATATCACAACTGATATACGGTAGACCTAAAAACTCAAAGTAACCGGCTATTGTACCGTCCTCACAATTAGTGCCGTGAACAATCGGGAAAGCAAGGTCGATTTTTGTATCTTTAATTCTCTTAAAAGCTTTTTTATTTATCGGGTGCATAAACACGCCGTCACTCTTTTTAACAAATGTTACTTCCTCGCTTACTGATAAAAGCTTATCAATGTCCCTGAAAAACTCAATATTAAACATTTCGGCGGACGAATACATCGAGCCGCCCTTGCTTACATAAACAGGGGTTATTTCATATTTACTGCTATCCATAGCACGCATTGCCTGAACCGCAGAAATGATAGAAACCTCGTGTTCTACCGAACGGCAACCGAAAAAGACCGCAACATTTATTTTCATAATACACTACCTCAATTCAAATAGTTATCCGGCAAATCATTTTCAAGGAGAACAACGCTTTTATTATCGCACAAGGGCAAATAAACATCCATTGCCTCTTTGAAACTTGAAACAACATAAAGATTATCGGTATTAAAACCGGTTGTAGCAATAGCATCCCTCATAGGTTTTGAGCGGTTTTTACCCACAAGTATTATTCTATCGCAATACCCTGCCGCCTTAATACCTAACGCATAATTGCAATCATACTCACGCTCGCCGAGCTCTATAAGACCGGGTGTAATTACGGTTTTCTTGTAGCCCTCAAAAGACCCTAAAACCTTTACCGCCTCAAGCGAGCCTTCGGGGTTGGCGTTATAAGCATCGTCAATTAAAAGTGAGCCGTTTCTGAAAGGTTTAAGCTCGAGTCTGTGCTCGGCAGGCTCTAAAGAGGAGATTGCACATTTAATATCAGTAGAGCCTACGCCCAAAATATGAGCGAGCGCCGCCGCCGCCAGAATATCGGTTACGCTATGTTTGCCTAAAAGCTTTGTGGTAACTGTAATTATATCACCATTTAAGTGCAAATCAAATGTAGAGCCGGAGGACGAATAACGGATATTATCAGCAAAATACTCTGTGCCCGAACCGAAAAATACAGCGCCTTTA
>JAFXNY010000048.1 GCA_017529165.1 Clostridia bacterium | reverse complement strand
CTTTGCTATCCTTATAATACCGAGATTGTTTTCAGGGTCAAATTCTACATTTTTAAAATACTTGCCTGTACCTGTTACTATAAATATCTTGCCTATAAGCATATCTGCTTTAAACCCTGTCGGTATTGTCCTTATCACTTTATTAAGGTCAAGGTACTGTGCTACTTCTGCTTCGTCAAGCAGCATACTTATATTTCCGCCGTTGCGCTCATCCCAACCGAGCCTGTACATATTAGCGGTTGTTCTTTTCATTTCTTCCACAAATGGGGCAGTCAGTATATCTTTCATTATTCTTTTATCTCCTTTATATCAAAAGAATTTTTTACTATCTCTCTTGCCTTTTGAAGGTCAATATTTTCGCTGTACATAATTTGCGATAGTATATTACCGGTAGCCGTAGCTTCGCTAAGACCTATTGTGACCTTTTTGCCTGTAATTTTTGAAGTAAGTTCATTTAAGTATTTATCTTTACTGCCGCCGCCAACAATAAATATATTCTCTATTATTTTTTTTGAGAATTTTTCTATTGTCTTTATGGCGGTATTGTATGAATTCGCAAGGGAAAGATAAACGCTTTTAAGCAGGTCGCCTATCGGCAGATTTTTATCGCCTAAATATTCTCTTATTGCTTCGACCATACTTTGGGGAGCCGTAAATGATGAATCATTCGGGTTAATGAGTTTATCATAATCACTCTGCCGCGCCATATTCATCATTTCGTCGTATGTGTATTTTTTATTTAAGTTCTTGCGGATGTTCTGGAAAAGCCACATTCCCATTATATTTTCAAGAAATCTGTATCTGTACTCTACTCCGCCCTCGTTTGTAAATCCGGCTTCACTTGCCTCAAATCCAAGGGTGGGATTTTTATTTTCCGCGCCTATAAGGCTCCATGTGCCTGACGATATATACACGCTTTTATCGTCTATCGGGCAGGCGGCAACCGCGGACGCGGTATCGTGGCTCGGTGCGTGGATAACCTGAGCTGAAAATCCCACTTGATTTTCTATTTCAGGTGAAAAGCTGCCGAGCAGTGTTGCTGGTTTTGAAAGGGGTAAAAAGAGTTCTTTTTTATACCCTAAAAGCTCAATCAGCTCATAATCCCAATCGTTTGTATTTGCATTAACAAGCGAGCCGGTAGTAGCGTTTGTATATTCGTTTGCCATAATACCTGTAAGGCAGTATGACAAATAATCAGGTATCATCATAAAGTATTTGGCGTTTTGGAGCCTGCCGGTGAGCTTATCCGCGTAAAGCTGATAAATTGTATTGAAGTTTATTGACTGAATACCCGTTCTCGAAAACAAGTCTTTTCTTGATATTATCTCATCGACTTTTTCGGGTATGCCGTCGGTCCTTGAATCACGGTAAGCGAAAGTGGGCTCTATTACCTTTTTATCCTTATCCAAAAGCACATAGTCAACGCCCCAGGTATCAATGGCTACAAAATCGGGCTTTTTGCCGAGTTTGCCGCATTCTTTAATACCTGCGATTACATTTTGTTTAAGTGCTTCTATGTTCCAGGTAAGGCTGCCGTTTTTATTTTCTATCCCGTTTTCAAAGCGGTAAACCTCTTTAAGTTTTAGTTTGCCGTTATTGATAGTACCGAGAATATGCCTGCCGCTTGAAGCGCCGATATCTATTGCCAAATAACATTTCATAAAATCACCACATTTATTATAGAATGTTCCGATAATATATGATATAATACAGTTGCTATAAAATATTAAATTCTTGCGGTGTTTGAGGTGCGCTATGTCAGAGATGAAAT